>JAFXEA010000254.1 GCA_017521065.1 Kiritimatiellia bacterium
CTGCTGGTACCGGCAGACGATCTTGACGAGGCCAGTATTGCGCCTGTTCGGGCGATATAGCGTGAAGTTGCGGTAGATGTCGAGGATCACGCCGGGGGTTACGAGCGAAAGGAAGCTGTGCTTTACGTCGTCAAGCGTCCCCTCGCGGCGTATGCAGTCCGCGAACCACGGACCCCACTTGTCAAGCGGAGCCGAGATGCCGCCATAGCGAAGCTTCTTGCCCTCCGTGGCGATGTTGAACACATTGGAGACAAAGACATGCGGAACGCTCTTTTCATAGTCGAGGATGTCGCTCGCCGCGTCACCCCAGCTGATGGCCGGCCGCACCGGCGTCTTCGTCTCGCACATCACCATCGGAAATCCGTTGATGAAAAACGCGATGTCGAACCGCTTCGCTCCGGCGTTCGTCTGCCCGCGCTGGCGATACGTCCATTCGCGCACTGCTATACAGGAATTGTTCCGCGCATTGTTCATGTCGAAGAAGTCGATCGCCGTCGGCAGGTTGTCAGGGCCGCAGGGGAACGAGTTGAAGGTGAACAGCCGCTCCCTGAGCCGCTTGTTCGTCTCGACGAGATCAACAGGGTTCACTAGCCCGAGGTACACGCCCTGTATCTGGCGCACGATCTCGTCGGCCTGGGCGGGAGTGAGGCCCTTCTCCTTATTCAGCAGAAGGAGGCTCTTCTTCAAGATATCGGCCTGAAGCGGCAGCCCCATATTGGCGCTCTCGTCAAGAAACTCCCTGTCCATCAGCATCCAGCCGTTTAGCCCGGCTGCATCGAACAGCATGTCCTGGATCGTGTTTGATTCGTTGAAGTTGCTCATGTTTTACTTCTCCTTTCAGATTTTCTGACTATCGGCAATAGCCGACGGGGTCAAACAGTTCGGGCCTGGCGCGTTTGGTCCTGCGGCATATTTGCCGCAGTTGTCCACCGCCGCCGCTACCTGTTCGTCAATGCCGTGCATCACTGCGCCCTTGTAATCAATAACAGCCGCGCCATCGTCGGCGATCAGCTGGGCGATGCGGTTCAATACCTGCGCTTGCTCGCGCGTCATTGGTTTCTCGCCCGGAATGTAGGGCCAGTTAATTGGTGCAAGCATCAGCAGATTGCCATTGGCGCAGGTCGTGAAAAGCTTGCCTCCCGGCTTGTAAAGCGGCGAGAATCCTTTGTTCTGCAATGTAATCACGCGATAGCCCGCTTCAAACGCCCGCCGCGCGATTTCGCGCTCGCCATGTGAAATACAGGGTGAAACCAAGACTGCGCCATGCCGTCCTGCCGAAAGGGCTTCGGATAGCTTCGCCTCGAATTCGGGTGTTGAAAGCTCTACAATGGGGTTGCCCTTCTCGTCGCGGCAGATACGCGGCTTCCTGTCTCGCCTCCGGCCATATTTGGTCAAGTCCGGCCCTCGGCCATTTTTGGCCGAATTTTCAACGCGGTATCTAAAAAATTTGCGCGAGCATTGCACCTGCACGAGCCGCGGCCGGGCGAGAAGAAAGTGGTTGCCGATTGCGGCGAAATGACCGCTTGCCGCGCCGCTCCAGGGCGCGATTGCGCCACCCTCGGCAAATGCAGCAAAGGAGATCTCGATGTCGCGCGCCACCTTGAATAGCTCGGGATGCTCGCGTTTCACGCCAAGTCGCCGCGGGTTGTCACGCAAATAGTTTATCATCTTCGCGAGCTGCCCTTTGTGAAAGAGAATGGTATCAACAAAGCCCTCGGCCCATTGGGGAGCCGCCGCAAGTATGCGGCGGGGCGTAACTGCCGGGAGCGGCAAATTCGGCCCTACGACATACTCGCCGCCGTTTATAAGTCCTCGCCAAGCCATTGTGCAACCGACCTTGAAGCCACGAATGATGTCGCCAAGGTTTTTGCGCCTGTTATCAGGCCCTTCGGGTTTGTTTGGGTGGGTGAGCGGCAAGCGCTCTTTCACAAAGAGGATGCCGTGGAAATGCTCGGGCATCAACTGCGCTTCGATCAGTGATACCTGTGGCCAGAAATCGGTGATTTTGCGCCAGCAATCAAGCGCAGCCTGCCCCATGGCCGACGGCTCAACCACCCAAGTGGGTTCATTGCCGGCACCATCTTCCAACGCTGCGCTTTCGCATGGCTTTTTCACGAGCCGCCCCAAGACGGGCCGCCGCTCTTTTAACACGATTGTAATTTCGTATATCATGCGCTGCGAGTAGTCGAAGCCAGGGAGCCGCCGCCCCATGTGGGGCTTTTTCACGCGCCGCAACGCGCCGTTCTCGTCGCGCTCCCAGCCGGGGGCTGTGAATTCAGAATGGTGAGTTAGGAATTCGGAATTAGCCATTGCGATGTTCTTTCACGGCGTGTCACTGCACGGGGGCGTTACCTTGCGGCTTGAATGCCTAATAGCTTCTTCTACGCCTACCGCCGCGATATCGGACTTGATCTGGCGATAATAGGCAAGATCGGCCTCGGCTTCATTGAGGAGCCATTCGATGTCTTCATAGAGCGCCGACGACCTGTCCTCTTCGTTGTCAAAGCGCCCAAGTTGCTCGCGGCAGTCACCGATGTAATCGCCTAGCGCCTTAACAAGCTCGCGACATATCTTGGTTTTATACTTAAGCTCGGCCTTCTCAAACACCCAATAGGCGCGCTGCAATTCAAGCGTGCGCTCCCAGAACCGAATGTCTATCTCCGTTGACACCAAACAGTTCTCGAAAAAATCGAGATTGAATTCTGCCCGCTCACAGGCATGCTTGTAGAACAACGCAATCTGCTCAAGAGGCGACTTCGACGCATCAAGCCACGAGGCGAGTTCATCCCACGAACTGCTCGTCGCGACTTTAGCTTCCTTTACCGCTATCGGCATAACTTCGTTGACCTTGGTCCCGCTGCCGGGCACCTTCGCCCCCAGCTTTGCCACCAGGCCGTCGCGAGATTTCATCATGCCTTCGAGATCGGCCCCGATCCCTTTGATTGCCGTCCGTTCGCTGGCCGCCGCATCGCGGCGCTCGCGCCACCGCACGACCTCGTTTTTCAAATGCGGAATCAGCTCTTCCTCCGTGTGCTTGTACATAGGCCATCCACAAGACGGCTCAAATCCCTCGAAACTAACGCCATACGTTTCCATGTCAGGCTCCTTTCAGGGGAATGGGGAATGCGGAATTATCCATTGATCGGCCCTTTCATTATACATTCTGAATTAGATCACCATTCAACATTGGGACCATTTCTTGTTTGAGTTTGCTCAAAGGCACAAGTTGATAGGGCTCAAAGAGGTATGAGGGAATCGTTTCATCGGCACAGCATGTGATGAAGCGACTCTTCTGGTCGACGGAAAACATCTTGGCACGCGCAACCCATTTGTCAATACCAAGGACACCCGTCTTTGTCTCGAATATGTAGAACCGATCCCGCAACTGGGCAATGATGTCGAGCTCCATGTCGGGCGACGTCTTCGAGGAGTCAAGTTTGGCTAGTTTCACATTGAAGAAAACATCGAATTGGCATTTGTGTTCCTTGGCAAAATCTTGCAGTGTGCTTTCTATGAGCGAGCGGTTGACCACCTCAGCCCAACTGCCATGCCAGAATTGCGCCGCCTCCTTGTCATTCAGGCGACGGATCGTGATTTCATGCTTAGTCCGTTCAGTCTCAATCCATCCCAAACGCTCAAAGGCATCGCAGAGCTGCAGGAATGTGGTCTTCACTTCAGGTTCGAGGCCATCGAGAGGAATATCCTGTTCCCGGCAGGTCTTCGCGACAAACTTCTTGAAAATCGGCACCGCATATTCTTTGATGCGAAACATGAGTAGAGCTGCCCGCTTGGTCGAGAGCGGCTGTTCCTTCTTCGTGAAGTTAAGGATTCTATACCCGAGCTCTGCGACAAATGACGCAAGCTTCCGGGTCTTCCGCTCCTTGAAGAATTGGTCGCGCTCAAGTATTTCGCGATTACGAATTGCCACCCGCTCGTCGATCTGCTTCTGCAGAACATCGCGCGCAAGCATCAGCACGTCCAGCTCTGTCTGCTGAAGCGTAGGGAGGGAAGGTGTTGGTGAAGATTTAGCCATTTAACGCCTCATTTCATTACTTGGCCGAGGGTGATGTCTTTTTCTTTGTGAAAGGTTCTCGCTTGCCGCCAGAAGGATGTTCGCCACCGCCACGCCATTCGCCAGTTGCAAGCCAAATTTCATAATGTAATAACCACTCCGCAGTCCATGGTACCAGTGTTTCAGAAAACGGCTTCATATAATCAAGCTCAAATGGTAGATAGAGGCAAATGCGAACACGGTTCTTTTGGACGTCGACATCGTACTTATGCGGGAAATTTGACTTTGCAAGCCCGCGGAGCGATGTTCCGCTTACGGTTACTCTCGGCACATGATGACCATCATACACGATAGTGACATTATAGGTACGTGATAATGCCGTTGGTGAAATTCTTGCCCGCCATGTAAGGACATTCCTTTTTAACTCGCTAAAAGCGTCAGGATAAGATTGCTCAAGCGCAACCTTATGTCGAATCAGCGGCAGTTTACGATGCCGCAAATATCTGTTTAATTCACTGCCCATAAAATGTATGTGGTCTTACTGTATGTCCAACTGCGCTTTGCGAC
>JAFXEA010000255.1 GCA_017521065.1 Kiritimatiellia bacterium
CGTGCTGACGATGTAGCTGGCATCCGTCGTTCCATTTGCCGCAGGTACAGTCCTGATGCAATTGTATGCGCCAATGACGCTGTTGCGATACGTCTTATGCAGACGCTGTCATTTCTTGGGAAACGTGTTCCAGAAGACATTGCAGTCGTTGGCTGTGATGGGATAGACAGTTCCAGACTATCCGTTCCTTCGCTCACTACGATCCATCAGCCTGTGGAGCAGATCGCCGAAGAAGCTTTCATGACGCTTATGTCGCGCATCAGGAATACTACAGGTGGCAATCCGCGAGAAATACTTCTTGACGCTCCGCTTGTGGCGCGTGCTTCGACGATTTTGAAACAACTGAAGAAAGGATGTTTTACATGAAACACAGTCTTATGGATACGGTTGCAGTCTGCATCGGCGCAATTCTCTTGTCAGGGATGTTTTTCGGCAGCGCATATGCCGCCGAGACGCGCGATGTGTCATCTGTTGCGGAGCTTGTGAAAGCTCTTGACGAATTGAAGGATGATGCAGAGAACACCATTGTCCTTGCTCCTGGGGCGTACGATGTTAGTGGCTGCAGTATGCTTTGCAACGATGCCGACAAATCCAAGTATCTTTGGTCCACGTCCCATGTTGCAATTTCGCGTCTGACCCTTAAAGGTGGTGGGCAATCGGCGCATGAGACAGTCATCTATGGCGATCGGTCCCAGAGAGTTCTCTACATGTGGCAGGGTAAATTGATGAATTTGACGGTTTCCAATGGATGCACGAGAGCCGGTGAGAATGTCGGTGGCGGTGGTGTGCTTGGCCGGAACACCAGTTCACAACTTTCAAATGTGGTAGTTGTGTGCTGCAAAGCCTATTCTGGAGGAGGCGTATCCAGCGTACAGTGCACAGATTGTACGATAGCCAAATGTCAGGCGTCCGAACATTCTGGTGGCGCTGGCAGCTGTACGATTGTAAGAGGCTATGTTCAGGACAACGAATCGGCAAAATATGGCGGTGGGTGTGCGTGGTCGACGTGTACAGGCGTAGAAATCGTCCGTAATCGCGCGGGCACATATGGAGGCGGCGTATTCTGCTCAACATTGAAGGATTGCACAATCTCGGAAAACGAGTCAAGTGGTGGAGGTGGCGGCGTCTATTTCAATGGAGGGGGGTATTCTGTTGAAGGGTGTGACATTGTTTCCAATTCCACAACTTCGGCCAACGGCGGCGGTGGGATTGCGTTTAATGCTTCATCGCCTAAGGTGTTTCCGGTCAGGGACTGCCTGATCGCTCACAATCGCTCTTCCGGTCATGGGGGCGGTGCCGTGTACGCCAAATTGATTGATGGATGCATTGTGAGCAACAATGTCAGTGACGCGGCGGCTGAGATTTCGTCGTACGGGGGCGGCGGGCTTTACAGGTGCGAGGCTTACGATTCCATAATCACCCACAATCTGATTACCACAGACTATCCCACGAATACAATATATGGAGGCGGCCTGTACGACAGCGTGGCATCGAATTGTGTCGTGTCGGGCAATGCGGTTGCCTATTGTAGAGCCAATACGCAAATGGGTGGAGGTGGACGCGATACGTCGTTCATTGATTGTCGTATTCTCAATAACTTCTGTAAGGTTGGCGCTGCCATGAACGGAGGCAATGCCATCGGCTGCGTGATATCCAACAATGTATCCCACAACGGAAGGTTGATTATCCGTGATGTGGGTTTCTTGACTCGGTGCAACATATGGAATGCCAGTATCGATACACCTCGTACGATGATGAACACTTCGGTATGTGGATTTGGCACCGGATGGACCTTGAAAGAAGGGGATAATGTGTACACAAACGGATATTTTACGCCTGTTGAAGGTAACTCCTACCTTATTGTGAATACACAGGGAACCGCATCCGCTACAAACTGCCTTTTTTACGGAAACAGATGTAATGTGCTTGTTTCCCGTCCTGATTCATGTCCGCCCAAACTTCCGTTTGTCAACTGTACGATTTCGGACAATTGTTTCGACGCATTGTTCAGCGGACTTAAACAGGAAACAGCAACTATGGGTGAATTTGTGAACTGCATAATATGCCGCAACAGGATCAAGGATGGTTCGGCGGTTTATGATCTGTCGATAGTCAACAGCGCCGATACGTATGTTTCGTTCATAAACTGCATGATTGATTCTTATCGTACTTCTAGTTGGACGCCCTGCGAGGAGGTCGGAACGGTGTTATGCACTGATCCGAGGTTTGATGCAAAAAACATTCTTCATCCTTATTCGTTGAAGAGGTCTTCTCCTGCATTGGGCAAAGGATTGGTGCAGGATTGGATGTCTGCTTCGACCGATATCCGCAGCGATGCCGCATATTCCCGTTTGCGCGATGGCATGGTGGATATCGGATGCTATCAATGCCATTTGATCCCGGCAGGAACGGTTGTGAGTTTTCGTTAAGTTAATAAGTTGAACGGTTTTTAGAAGGGAAACAAATATGGGAATGATTCCGCATGGAGTGTTTTTTGCGGCAGTGGGATTGTCATGCGCGGCGTTTGCGCTTCAGCTCGATCCTCTTGGCGTAGGCAACCGAAAGATAATTGTGGCGGGTTGGGAGTTCAACAACCTTCGTCCTGAGGATTTCCTTTCAAATGCGGAAGCCCTGGACAAGACCCCCGCCGATGGTTTTGTTGTCGCCATCCCGGAAAATCCGGCGGTTGGACGGAACTTCGGAAACAGGACGCAGATGACCGAGCCTCTCTGGAAGGATGAACTCCTCGAGGATCTTGTTCCTCAGTTCAGGGCGATGGCGAAACACCGTTCGATGCGTCATTGCTTTCTCAAGGGGTTGAAGGTCGCTACGGATCTGCGTCTGGACTGGCGGGACGATAAGGCCTGGTCTATCGTATCCAACAATGTTTCCGCTGTCGCGAGACTTGCCCGGAAGTCGGGATTTCCCGGCATTCAGATGGATGTTGAGGATTACTGGCGCAAACGGCAGTTCTTCCGCATCGAAACCGATCCTCCCACTCCTGAACTGCGCAGGATTGTGCGTCAGCGCGGACGTCAGGTGTTCTCAGCTGTGTTCAATGCATATCCAGACATAACGGTTCTTAGCTATTTTGGCGTCAGTGCGATCTTTTTCATGCAGGAGGAACGTATGGTGCAGTCCCTGGCGCTCGCGAAACGGGATTTGCTCACGGCTTTCATTAATGGTATGCTTGACGTGATGCCTCCGACAGCCCGGTTCGTCGAGGGCATGGAGAATGCCTACAAGTTTGACTATGCCAAGAAGGACTTTCTTACGGCAAAGACAAAGATATACAATTGGTATCTGCCGCTGATCGCGCCGGAGAACAGGGGTAAATACCTTTCTCAGGTGATGACAGGGTTCGGCCTTTACCTGGATATGTACATTAACAAGAAGGGCTGCGATTGGTATTTCGGTGACATAGACGGATCCCGGCTTGAATACCTCCGGAGAAACGCGGCGCAGGCATTGAGTGCGACAGACGAGTACATATGGTTCTGGGGGGAACGTGGAATGTGGATCGACTGGAACGAAACAACGATGAAGCGGATTCAGAAGGGTGCAAGGACGGGACGCTGGGCCGAGTTGATTCCCGGTGGATTGAACGAGTGTCTTTCGCTTCTTAAGGATCCCAGATGCCATCTTCTGCCGCAGATCGAAAAGGCCATTGCCGACGGCTCTGTCACCAACATCATCTCAAATCCCTCCTGCAAGGTACCGGTTTCCGGTATTGCATCGTCCGGTTCGGTTCCGGTCCCTCCGCCATTCCTTACGTGGCAGCGCGAGCCGAGAAAGGGCGTTGAGAAAAGCACAATTGCCGCAGATACTACCGTCGGGGACGGTGACACGAGTTCGGTGTTCATCAAAGGGGTGAACGGTGGATGTGTGCATTTCAATCTTCAGCCGGTTAAGCCCGGTTCGTATTTCTATGTGACCGCAAGGGTGAAGGGTGATGGTGCGTGGCCGGCCATGAATTTTATGAGCGGCAAAACATGGTTGGATGACCGAATCTTTTTGCCTATTGAGGGCGAGGACGCAGCTTCTTGGCGGACGCTTCGTGCTTGTGTTCGGGTTCCGGATTCCGCCACAATGATGTCTCTTGTTCTTGGTGTCTCCAATCTGGGGGTCAACGAAAC
>JAFXEA010000256.1 GCA_017521065.1 Kiritimatiellia bacterium
CCTCAAACCTTGCAAGAGTGGATTCGTCGAGGTCGCGCCATACGCACATCGGAATTGCGCTGGCTGTGCGGATGTGGCGCACGATTCGGCGCGGCGTGATGCTTTCCGGACGGTCCACCCCGAGCGCCCCTGCCAGACGGACGATCTCCTCCTCAACTGCGGCAACCGTGTTGGATATGCTGCCGTTTTTGCGGAACGCGGCAAGGTCGCACACTATGTCGCGCCGCGCGCGGGACTCCGCAAGAACACCGCCTTTGGAATCGAGGATGCGTCCGCGGATGCCAGGTTTGCGGACGCGTCGCGTCGCCTGGTGTGTGAGATCCCTCTTGTACTCTCCGGCGTTTACGACCTGAACGTTGTACAGACCTATCGCGAGTTCGGCGAACCCTGCAATGAACAGCACCGCAAGCACGGCTATCGACCATGAAGGGACTTTCATTTCAAGTTCTCCTTTTGATGGATGCCTGTGTGCAGTTTGACGGCGAGAAACGTCTTGTGCACCAACGGAAACAGTACGGCTGCGTACGCGAACGCCACATAGGCGGTGATGAACGGGGCGTTTCCACCCCAGATGCCAAGCCATACCTGATACAGTGCGGCGGACAGAATCGCAACCAGAAACGCAAAAGACTTAAGAAAACGGGAAAGAAGCGCCGCCGCAAGAAAGAATATCGCTGAGCATCCGAACGGCAGGCCGCCTAGCGCATCGGCGAAGAGCCCGGCCGCAACTGCAACCGGAGCGCCTGCGATGCATCCGAACACGAGCAGCAGCGGCGGCTTCGCCCCTAACATGGTGGGGGCGAGGTCCTGCATGGCGGCAAGCGTCAGCAGACCCGTGAAGGCGGCGAAGATCTTGACGAGCTCAGTCTTCACGTCGTATGAATACCTCCTCCAGCGCGGGGAAATCCACTGCAGGCGCCACATCGCCTTCCTGTTCCAGTCTTGTCGAATCGCTACGCGGCCTTGAAACAAGGGATCCCACAAGGATCCCCTTCGGGAAGATGCCGCCCAGACCAGAAGTCACGATCCTCGTGCGCGGCGGCGGCTCGAAACCGTTCTTCAGATGGCCGATGTAAAGAGGGTTGACGGCGTAGAGAACCACCGCCTCCGTCTCAGCGATTTTTCTGGCACCGGTCCCGGACACAATACCGTACATAACGCCAAGGCTTGGATCGCCCGTCTCAAGTTCACACGAAACCTTGACCTCCGGATCCGTGATCATCTTGACAGTACACGTATGCGGCGACACGTCGGCCACCATTCCCACGAGACCGTCCGGCGAGGCTACCGCCGCGCCTTTCGACACTCCATGGAACGAACCCTTGCCGACACGCAGGAAATTCTTTGCCCCGGTGGATCCATCTCTTGAAAGGATAGGCGCATGTATCCAATCCTTGAGAATTGCCGGAATGGGCTTTGCACCGCGCTCTTTTGTTCTTTCATATTCGCTCAACGCCATTCTCAGGATATCGTTCTCACGGCGGAGCCGGGCGTTCTCTGCGGCGTAGCTTTGCCGCCTCCAAAGCGTACGGATGCGGCAGGATACGTTTTTCTGGAACCAGGTGGCGGACTTCTCAAGCGGATATACGGCTTCGGAGGCGACAGCATAGCCGCCGGCGATCCACAGCAGAATCGCCGCGCCTACAAGCGCACACGCACAGAGCATTATGCCTGTTTTCTTTTCCAAAACCTTCCTTGCCGGAAGGATCGCCAGAAGATCAATGCTTCTTGTTCTTCGCGAGAAAGTCGAGTTCGCCCATTACGACACCCGTGCCTTCGGCCACCGCCGAAAGCGGGTCGTCCGCAAGCGTGACAGGAAGCCCGGTCTGCTGCGCGATGAGCTTGTCGAGCCCGCGCAGCTGGGAGCTGCCGCCGGATAGCACTATGCCGCGGTCGACAAGGTCGGCGGCAAGCTCCGGTTCGCAGTTCCCAAGGGTTATTCTCACGGCATCCACAATCGAGGACACCGCTTCCTGAAGTGCATCTCTTATTTCCTCGGAGGTGATTGTCATCGTCTTCGGCAATCCCGCCACGATATCACGGCCGCGCACCTCCATGGTCTTCTCTTCCCCTGTCGGGTATGCGCTGCCGATCTCCATTTTGATTTCTTCAGCGGTGCGCTCTCCTATAAGGAGATTGTATACGCGCCGCATATACTGCATGATGCATTCATCCATGGCATCGCCAGCCACGCGGACGCTCCGCGCATGGACGATTCCGGCGAGCGAGATGATCGCCACCTCGCACGTACCTCCGCCGATGTCGACAATCATGGAGCCTGCCGGTTCTGAGACCGGCAGCCCCACGCCGATAGCGGCGGCCATGGGCTCTTCCACGAGAAAGACCTCGCCCGCGCCTGCTGCATGGGCTGCATCCTCGATCGCGCGCTTCTCTACCCCTGTGATTCCGCTTGGGACGGCTATCACTACGCGCGGACGGAAATACTTGCCCTTGATCTTGCTGGGTGCGACCTTCTCGATGAAATATTTCAACATTGCCTCGGTGATGTCGAAATCGGCGATCACTCCCATCTTCATGGGACGGATCGCGACGATGTTCGCAGGCGTACGGCCAAGCATGCGCTTGGCCTCAAGCCCCACTGCGAGGACGTGCTTCGAACCTTCTTCGATTGCCACAACGGAAGGCTCACGAAGGACAATGCCTTTGTCCTTCATGTACACGAGCGAGTTCGCCGTGCCGAGATCGATTCCGATGTCAGCCGAGAAAAAACCTTTGAATTTCGAAAACATACTGCGCATTATATTATAAGGAGTATTCATAAGCAAGAGAAATTTTAACTAACCGCTAGCAGCTGATGACCGCTAACATGAGACAGCTGCTATTCAGAGCATCGCTTCCCTTCAACTGGGATAACGTGCGTTGAGTGGGACAGCGGACGTTGACTGGGACAACTGGCGTCTCGCCCGTTGATATTTTGAACGGGCAAGATGCCCGTTCTCCCAGACAGGATGTCCGTTCTCCGAGTATGGTGATTTTGCAAGTACCTCATTGCCACAACTAAATATGAACTTTCTGCTTGCGAAAAGAGACGTGTAGTGGTAAACTACGCCTGTTTTTTTAGGAGGATTGTACCCTCGAGAGGTGAAAACGAATGAAGTTTCATAAAAAATTTCATGTCGTCGCACTGTTGGCGGCGATACTTGCGCTCGACGCGCAGGCGGCGGAAGTGTCGTCTGTGCAGGTGAAGCGTGCCGTTTCCGCTTGGGCTGCCGCGAACGGATCCGCGTTCGCCAACCCTGGTTCGGTCGTTGATGCCGCGCCCGTAAAGGATAGCGATGGCACGGTTCTGTATTGGATCGTCAAGATGTCCAACGGCGGCGCGGTGATTGCCTCGCCCGATA
>JAFXEA010000257.1 GCA_017521065.1 Kiritimatiellia bacterium
CCCAACGGCGATTTTTTGGTATAATATTGTCGCTTTCGGGAATTGATGCCCCGGGATGGGGATATAAAACGGAAGTCGTCCGGACCGGGCCTGCGGCGAAGGAGATTCGCAGGAATCCGCATGGGCCGGGTAGCGAGGTAATCCGCTGAAAAACGCGGACGCCGCTCAGCGGCATGGCTGGCAGGGCCGATTCCAAACTGCAGCGACGGCGCGTGCCGTCGGTGATACGCTAACGCATCCTGCAATGCAGGCGAAAGGAATCAGCATGAAGAAAATGCCCACTCTCTTCAAACGAATCTACCATGATGCCAGCCACCTGACCACTACAGACGAACTGACGCCCGGGTTTGAATGGGTACTGGAGGGACGCGGAGTCGCCACAGTAAAGTACGATGGCACATGCTGCGCCATTTATTCCGGCAGATTCTACCGCCGCTACGACGCGAAAAAAGGCAAGGTGCCGCCCGCTGGCGCGATTCCATGTTGCACGCCCGATCCAATCACCGGACATTGGCCGCATTGGCTTGAATGCAATTTCACCAACACGGCTGACAACTGGCATCTCGCAGCACTGTACAATGCGGGCGGATTCAACCTTAAGGACGGCACATACGAGGCAATCGGACCTCACTTTCAGAAGAATCCCTACGGCCTCACACATGACACACTCGTCCGCCACGGTGCGGACGTCATCCACGATTGCCCTCACTCATTCATCGAATTGAGGGACTATCTTGGTTCACACAGCATAGAAGGCATAGTGTTTTGGCTCGACGGGGAACCTAAGTGCAAAATCAAGCGCAGCGACTTTGGCTTCAAATGGCCGCGCGATTGAACAACCGACGCCCCACGACACTTATTGCAATATGTGACGTGGCGAGCAGTTATCTGGAGACGCGGCTTCCAGCCGCGTTAACATGTGACTGGGTGATCAATCCCCTGGAGACGCGGCTTCCAGCCGCGTCACAATGCGCCACAACTGACGGACAAACTAGTCCCGAGCTCTCGCCTCCACGCGGCATATCAGTGACAAAACATGGGAGTGATGAAAAACAAAATGACAGCTGCGGACAAAATACCCCAGCACCGAAAGAAGATAGCGGGGAAAGCAACCAATATGCAAATGGCGAACTGTCCAGTACCAACAACGCTGGAAACCGGACAAGGAACGAATCCATGTATCAGGCACGACGAATATCCAACGACAAGCAAGGCTATCGCTATGTCACAAAATAGCCGACGCACACCATCCCACTTCTTCATCTCGCGTCCTTTCTCCCTGACGAACCGTTCGGGATGTCGGCGATCTGGTCAAACTTTTTGCCACGCCCGCCGATTTCAAACAGATGTCTCCCATCTACGATGAAGTCTCCATGCGGCGGTCCAGAGCCGCCGCAAGCGGCGCTATCTCATCGGCATCCATAACGATTCTCCATAATGTTTCCAAACACGTTTTTATCGGTTAAAAAGTGTCTCCATTCATCACGCTGGAAATTATACCACATGATCTCGTCGTAGTTCAAGCACACCGCCGTCAAAGGACTGCGGCGGAACGGTCGGGCACAAATTCGGGAATAAGCTTTTTGATCTTCGACCACACGCCGCCGGAGGCTACGCCGAGATCGTAGTTCGACTGAAGGTTCAGCCAGAACTGCGGCTCCATCTTGAAGTACTGCCCGAGGCGGAGCGCCGTGTCGGCGGTTATGGCACGCTTGCCGCGCACTATCGCGTTGATGCGCGGCGCCGGGACGTGCAGATCCAGCGCCAGACGAGTCTGGCTGATGCCCAGTGGCGCCAGAAACTCCTCCTGGAGTATCTCGCCTGGATGTATCAAGTTTCTGTTGCGCATAGTTACCTCCTTAATGATAGTCCACGATTTCAACATTCTCTGCATTAGTTCCGCTCCAGCTGAAACATACACGCCATTTGTCGTTAATGCGCACGCTCCACTGACCGGCTCTGTTCCCGCGAAGCTGCTCAAGCCTGTTGCCCGGCGGCACTCGAAGCGTCTCAACCATCGTCGCGGCCGCCAGCATGTCAAGCTTGCGCAGCGCCACACGGGCAATCGACGCAAACCTCCGGTTCTCGCCTGTCTCGTACAGCTCCTGCGTATCCTTACACTTGAACGATGAAATCATGCGTATAGTATATTACGCGCCGCGTAATATGTCAAGGGGGTCAAAATGAATTCAAAAGTGAAACCGGCGCGGCAAATCCGCCGCGGGGGATTAAATCCCGAGGAGCAAAGAGAAATCTCTCCGCTTATAGAGAATCCTGTCAACATAGACAGTGTCATCAACGACACGAAAGAAGACCAGGTAATTCCCGACCGTCTTGAATCTATAGATGTCGCTGGTAAACGGCAATGGACCCACAAGCGGATACCTTAATGCATTCAAAGGAATTTCCCCGGCGGCGGCAATAATGTCCGAGACAATCGCACGCCCCTTGCCCGAATCGCCCAGCTCACCTGCGAAATGGTCGTAGACTTCTTCCAGGTCCAACTGGGCTTGAGGCGAATAAAAAAGTCGCTCAGGCATGGACACGGTCCTTGAAGTGACACATCATTTCCTCTTGTGAAATCCACCCCTGCGTCTCACCCGACTTCTTTCCGCGTTGCAGCTCATACGCAAGGCGCAATACGCTTTCGATTCGCCCGTAGTCTTGAATGTCCATCAATACATATCGCCCCGTCCCATTCTTCGTCAGATATACGGGCGAGCCTTCTCCGACATTCTTGAGAACGTCTGGGTAATTGCGCAAATCAGATACTGGCTTGATAATAGGCACGGCAACCTCCTTCGTAGAATTTTACGAAAGATATTGTACCATTTTTCGCACGTCTTGCCAAGCACACTGCAGCCGCACCCTACGAC
>JAFXEA010000258.1 GCA_017521065.1 Kiritimatiellia bacterium
GCTGCTTCATTCCAATCCGGAAGGACGCAAATGTCTGTCCTATGCGGAGGAGCGGGCGAATCTCGACGAATTGAGGCTGATCGCCTTTGAGGATGAAGTTGAATCCGTTAAACGGCGGATGCGAATGTTCAGTTGGGTGACGGTGTTTGCTGTTGCCGGTGCGGTTGTTCTTGGCATCGTTTTGGGGATGCAGATTGGAAAATTGCGAGAGGATTGCGACAGGTTGACCAAGGAGCTGGGGGAGGTACGCAACAGAGCGTCCATTCCTGATTTTGATTCCGTTTTTGCCATTCCGGAATCGGCAGCCAAAGAAGAAACGGAGATGTCTCCGTCCCGCGAGCAGTTCGAACTCGCGTTCTTTGATGCGTTGGCGTTGACGCGCACCATATTTGCGGATCTGAGGAATGGTTCTATATCGCGTGACAAGGCTAAATCTATGATTCAGGATTTGTCGGTTCGAGCACGGGATGACGACATGAATCTTTTTTCGTCTCTGCCTGAAGGGTTTTTAGCGAGTGGAGAAATGAGAGCTTTGTCAATTCTCCTGGAAAAAGCAGCGAAGGAGTTTTGATGAGTGCGTTTCCTGTGACATCCGCCACTCTTATTGCGAAGATCAGGAATCTCGGTCCTGAAAATGATTCTGCGGAGTGGGTCCGCTTTTGGGATTCGTATTCGCTTGCCATTCGCAATTTTGCCGCCATAAAGGGAGGGGAAGAGAATGCCGACGACATAGTGATGTCTGTGTTGGGTAAACTGGTTGATGTGCTGAGGGAAGGGCGTTATGTTCCCGAAAAAGGAAAGTTCCATTCATATCTCGCCACAATGATAGTGAACGAGGTAAGGATGGCGCATAGGCGGGAGTGTGCGCGCGGGGCCGGGCGGAATGTTTCCATGGATGCGGCGGGGCCGGGCGATTCCGGCAGCACGATAGCGGATACACTTGTGGCGCCCTCGGTATCGCAGGATGAGATAGATTCGGATTGGCGCAAGGCAGTGCTTCAAAGTGCGGTTGAGCATGTGCTTACGCGTACCGCTCTGTCATCCCGTGACCGGAACATCTACCGTGCATATGTGCAGGAGAACATGCCGATAGGTGATGTTGCCAAGAAATTCGGTGTCAGCAAAAACTCGGTCAGTCAGATTAAGACCCGTATAGAACGCCGCATTGTCGCTTTCGGGCGTGAACTCGTTGAGCGTGAAGGGGCGTCAGTGTCAACGTAGGAATGGCATATGTGAAACTCAGAAAGGATTAAACATGGCGAAAAAGATGAAGAAGATGCTGGAGGTTTCGCTTGTCAATGCGGAACTGACCTCTTTGCCTGAACGCAAACTGCTCAAAAGCCGTAATCTTGTATGCGTGGACATGATATGGCCGCGAGCCGGAATTGCAAGGAAATCAGCAGCCAGGGAAGCGACGTTCCGTAAGGGGAAGGTTGATTTCTCGTCGGAGGAATGGGCGAAGCGTGTCGTGTTTCGTGAGGATGTTGAAGCCCGCACTGCGTTTGCCGTTTCTATAACGGAGCCGGTCACAGTCCAGAAGCTTAAGCGTTTTGCGAGGCTTACCGCCAAATATGCGCTTCGCATGGGGGCTGATTTCATGGAGAAGGCGATGGTGGGATATGCTGACATCGCTTCCGCTCCTATGGATGCGCTCTCCGCAATGGTCGGTGAAAAGGACGCCCCTGAGGCGATAGCGCAGGGTGTGGTTGATTTTCCTGAACTCCCGGCTGATGATGGAGAGGTTCTTGTCGAAGTGCCTCTTAAACGTCCGGGTTCTGACAATACAATCGGCTCGCTCGTTCTCTCCGTGCGCGGGTGAGAGCTTGGTGGCCTCAAAATATGGTATAATCAAGTTTTTCAATAAAAAGGAGTTGATGTGAACAGAAGAGATTTTCTGAAAGGGGCCTCTGTCGCTGGCCTGGCTTCGGTTGTCGGATGCAAGGCGGCCAAGGCTGCATGCGGAGGCGGAAGGTGTGGTTGCGGAATCAACCTCTGCCTTCAGTGGAGCACCATTCCGGTCGCTGACGACTTTAATGCCAAACTCGACTATCTCGAGGCAAATGGATATGCGGCGGTTGAGATCCCCACCGGCAGGAAGTGCGAGTGGATTCTTGAAAAGGGCGAGGCCTTCGGCAAGGCCATGCAGGGTCGCAAGCTCTTCTGTGCGACGGCATGCGGTCCGAGCCGCTTCGACTATGCCGACCCCAAGATGAACGATGCCGAGGTTGAGAAGTTCATGCCGGTGCTTGAGATCCTGGGTGGAATCAAGTCTGTCGGTCTCATCATCTGCCCTGCACGTTCCAAGCCTGAAGTCGGCCTCAAGGAACTCCGTGAGGATTTTGTCACGAACACCGGTAAGCGCCTTGCCGAGAAGGCGGCGAAGTGCGGAACGTCCATTGTGCTTGAGCCGCTTCAGCGCAAGGAGACTCCGTTCATGCGCCAGGTGTCCGATGCCGCCAAGATGGCGCAGGAGATCGGCGCTGGATGCACCGTTCTCGCCGACTTCTGGCACATGACCTGGGAGGAGGCCAACGACCGCGCCGCGATGCTTTCCGCCGGTTCTCTCCTCACCCACGTGCATATCGCGTCCCGCCGCAACCGCAAGATTCCAGGATCGGATGGCGTTGCCGACAACTACGAACTTGGCTTCCGCGGACTGAAGGAGATCGGATACAACGGAGCCGTCTCCCTTGAGGCCGGTTGGGTGCCGAAGGGCAAGGACGCCAAGGGGAAGACCATACTTCCAGACCTTGCGGAACGCCATGCCATTCTCACGAAGATGTGCGAACTCCTTCGCCGCCAGTGGGAAGAGGCGTAAGGGAGTTAGTGGTTAGTAGTTAGTGGCTAGTTGTTAGATATTAGATATTGCCCTAACCACTAATCACCAACCACTAGCCACTAATCACCAACCACTAATCACCAACCACTAACGACTAAAAACCAAAATGAACAGAAGAGATTTTTTGAAGTCAGGATCGATGTTTGCCGCTGCGGGCATGTCAGCTTATGCCACAGCCGCGCTTAACGGCAAGAAGGAACTCAAGGTAGCTGTCGTCGGCTGCGGCGGACGCGGAACCGGCGGAA
>JAFXEA010000259.1 GCA_017521065.1 Kiritimatiellia bacterium
CGCCGTTGATTAACTGCTTCTCGCGCTTCGAGATGAGATTCACGAGAACGGGCACTGAAGGTACGCGTTCATGGGCTTTTTTCAAGAGTTCGACGTTCATTTTTACTACTCCACTTCCGAAAAAGAAGCACTAATTGTATCAAATACGGCGTTTCCCGTCAAGGAATACAGCCTTCACCTTGAAGGATTTCGCATCCAGCACCGCCAGATCAGCGGTATAACCCTTCTCCACCTTGCCGAGCGTATCGCCAAGACCAAGCTCAATCGCCTGGTTCCAGGAGGTTACGCGGATGATATCCTTGAGCTCAAGTCCGGAAACGTCGCGGAGATTCTTGAGACCCTGATTCATCCAAAGTGTGGAACCAGCAAGATTGCCGCCCTCGACAAGACGAGCCTCGCCGCCCTTGAGCTGAACCTTGAGCCCACCCATCTCGAACGCATAGCCATCCTTGCAGTGCGAGCAGCGCAAGGAGTCCGTTATCATCTGAACGTGCGCAAGGTTGCGGCGCGTCAGCACGAGACGGAGCATATCGTCGCAGAGGTGGATGCGGTCGCAGATGATCTCGGTATTGAGATCATCGATCAGGAATCCTGCGCCCACCATGCCAATCTCGCGGTGATGGAGCGGGGTCATCTGGTTGCAGAAGTGCGTCATGTGACGCAGCCCCTTCTTGTACGCCGGCATGAACTCGGCAAGCTTGGCGCCGGTGTGGCCGCAGCTCGGGACGATTCCGCGCTTGAGGCAGGCGGCGGCGAACGCCGCTCCGCCCGGCTGCTCAGGGGCATACGAAACCATCTTTACGGGAGAGATCCTGTCGATCGCCAGCACTTCCTTCATGTCCGGCTTGCGCACGAACTTCGGATTCTGGGCGCCGCAGCACTTGGAGTTGATGAACGGACCTTCAAGGTGAATGCCCGCAACCTTCGAGAACTTCGTGGTCTTGCGATATTCGGCGACAGCTTTCGCCGCCGCAACGAGATTGTCGTTGCCGACTGTAAGGGTCGTGGGAAGGAACGTGGTGCAGCCTTCGGCCAATTTCGCCTCGGCGATCTTCTCAATCGCTTCGGTCGTGGCGTCGCACACATCATATCCGCAGGCGCCATGAAGATGTACATCGATGAATCCAGGGACGACATACGCGCCCTTCGCGTCAAACACCCAATCGTTCTTGCCTGGCTTCGCGGCCTTCGCAACCTTCGTTATCTTTCCGTCCACAATCTCCACTGCGGCGCAGGGCATATCAACTCCGGGGCTGATGACATGGGCGTTTACTATGACTGTTTTCATTATGTTTATCTCCTTGATGCGCAAGACATGAAAATTTCCGTTAATTATACCACAATCTGAGAAATGACAGGATGGGTGATGCTAGCAAATGTGCGAAACCCAGCAGGCGTTTTCATACTATCAGCATGCAGTCCCCATAGGAGAAGAACTGGTAATCCTTGCGCACTGCGAATGCGTATGCACAGAGGATGCGTTCGCGTCCGGCAAGAGCGGACACCATCATCAGCAGCGTGGACTGCGGAAGATGGAAGTTGGTCAACATAGCATCGCACACCTTGAAATTGTACGGCGGATAGATGAAGATGTTCGATGCACCGGAGCCGGGGGCGACAAGCGGATCGCCTTCGGCACGTTCGCGGCAGGCTACGGTTTCGAGCGTGCGCACCGTCGTGGAGCCAACACACACGACCCGTCCACCTCGCGCTTTGCATGCGTTGATGGCTTCAGCGGTCTCAGGCGGCACAGTGAACGCCTCGAAATCCATGTGGTGATCCTCAATGTCCTCCGTCTTCACGGGACGGAACGTACCTGGGCCAACATGAAGCGTAACAGAGCAGCGTTTGACGCCCTTCGCTTCAAGCGCGGCGAATATCTCCTCGGTGAAATGCAGTCCGGCAGTAGGCGCCGCAACTGATCCAACGTTCTTTGCGTAGATGGTCTGGTAGCGTTCTCTGTCCGCAAGCTCTTCTTCGCGGGTACCCTCGCGGTGGACGTACGGCGGCACCGGGGTGCGTCCAAATTCGTCCAGAAGATCCATGAGCGGTCGCTCGCATTCGAACTGCACCTTCCACATCCCTATGCCTTCAAGCTTCTCCAACAGGCGCGCCTTCAACTCACCGGCAGGACCGAACACCGCAACCTGCCCTTCCCGGCACTTGCGTCCGGAGCCTATCATCACGTTCCAGACAAGTTCGCGCACGGTCTCGGATTCAGGGGCGGCGGCAATCATCAGAAGCTCCACCTCGCCTGATGTATCAGACCATGTTCCTATCAGACGGGCGGGGAACACCTTCGTGTCATTGACGACAAGAAGATCGTTTGAAGTAAGGTACTCCACTATATCGGCTATGTGGCGATGCTCGATTACACCTGTGTCACGATGCAGAACCATCATCCGTTCAGTGCCTCGACGCTCTGCTGGATGCTGCGCTATCAACCGCTCCGGAAGCGGATACCAAAACTGCTTTGCTTTCATTGGGTGTGTATTATACCATCTCTTCCAAGATTGAAGCTATAAAGCTATAAATC
>JAFXEA010000260.1 GCA_017521065.1 Kiritimatiellia bacterium
ATCGTACCAGTCCTCCGCGCCGGACTTCCAGCCAGACTCGGCAACAATCTTCTTCACGCCCGCGCGAAGCGCATCGTTGTCGAGACCGGTCTTGGGATCAGCAAGATTCGTGCGCCATTTCCATTTGAGGTAGGTCGCCTCGTCGTTGATTTGCGCAGGACACTTCTCTATGCGCGTTGTGTATTGCGGTCCACCTTCCCATGTCGGCACTCCACCATCAGGTATTTCCACCCCGGTCGACAGCATAGCCGCGCCTAGCGCCGCAATCGCGTCTCCGTCCGGACCTGATTGAAGCGCAAACGAACCGGACACCGTCAACGCTGCTGCGATTGCAAATGCTGTCTTCATTTTCCCTGCCCTGTCTTTATTCGTCAATTGCAGATTTGCGAATGGGAATCATTTTCCGTTTCTGCCATCAGCGAAAGTCTTATCAGTAAAGCCGTCCAATGAAGACGAGAAAGCGACGCCAATCGATGCGTTGCGGTCAAAGTCCCCCTCGTCTTCCGTGCGAGGTCCCGATGCATGAAAGAAAAGTCCCCACTTTTCTTTCCGGATCCGACTGCAATCCAGTAGAAAGCCGGCGGTGATGCGTCCTCTCGCCCACGGCCAACGGGTCTGTCCGAGCGTAATGCGTCCAGACACATCCGTCCATTCCATCATGTCGTCCGATCTTTTGAGGCGCATTCCGTTCTGCGGAGAATGCATCATCCAATACGATCCGTCCTCCTGCACGATGCAGACATTCTCACCGGCATCCGTCCGCCCGGCGAAAGTCCACTCCCTCAAATCCTGCGAACGCGAAAAGCTTGCCCCATGCTGCTTGTAGAAGCACATCCAGCCACCAGATGGGCATCGCACCAAATACGGATCAATCATCCGCCCCATTTCGGATTCGGGCACATTTGGCCCTTTGACACGCAGGAGTTCCGGGCTTGACCACACCTTGAAATCGCGGGTGCGCATCGTAAAGAGACGGGCCGTCCTGTCCGCATACCGCACCACTCCGTCATTGCGATTGCCGGGTCTCGGATAGCTCTGAAAACATAAAACCCAATCATCTCCGTCCTTCACCAGATTCCCAGGACTTGAATAGTCTCTGTCCGTACGCGGCGTGAGCTTACGCACCTTGCTCCAATTTTTCAGATCCCTCGACTGCGAGGTCGCGATATGACTGTACACTGCACCTTCAGCATCCGTCTCGACCAACGTGAAAAACAGGTGGCACACCCCATCGACCCATTCCGCGGCCGGATCGCGATACGCAGTACGCGAATCGCCGCGAAAAAGCCACTCCACATCAATATCCGGACTTCCGAGGCAAGATTCCGACCGTCCAGCCGACACCGGAGCTTCACCTTCGCTGCAGATTTCATAGCAGATCGCAGCGGAAGCGCCGCAGGACACATTCGCGACAAATGTCAGACATCCAGCTTCGGATTTCGACGCGACCCTCCCGATTCTCTTTCCCGAAGTATCAAGACGATACACTGCGCACTTGTCCGAGTCCGAACGCCTCAAACGGATTTTCGCTTCGCCCGCTCTGACTACAGGTTTCCCGCCCCATTCAAGGAGAACCTTCATCGATTCGTCGGTAAACGCAGCGCCATCGCCCTGTACGTCGGTAAGGTGCGTCAGCAGAAGACGGCGAGACCGGTCGACCGGGGCACCGTCAAGGGAATGGACCCACACCGTGGCCGGAGAACCAGAGACGGACGCCTTGAGCGCCCCCGCATCAATTTCGCCTTCCGGGGCAAATCCGCCACATGTGCGCGGCGTGTCGATCGTGAACGCTCCGCGCTTGCGGTCAATGCAAAGCGGTGTCTGCCTTTCTGCTGTCTTGACCACCCTCCTGGACGCATTCGATTCCGCCTCTTCGCGCCTGATAATGTCCAGTCCGCCCGCGGCTTCAACCGAAAGGCAGGATCCGGTTCGCATGCTCCATGCGGAGTTCATCCATCCCGGAGCGCCCCGCAGAACCTTGTTGTGCGACACGCTTTCCGGCGTCACCAGCAGAGCAACGCCATTCGTCAACGGCCGGATGTCTCCGCGCATGAAAAGGCAAAGGCACGCCCGTTCACTCGCCTGCGCAAGCGGATCGGACGCAAGATCGAAATAGCTCTGCGATCTAACGTCTTTCGCACCGAGGCCGTTGCGGCTGTGCGCATAGGCGAACCGCCAGAGCCCATCCCAATCCTGCAGTGCGGCCATCGCTCCGGTCAGAATCCCGCCAACTCCCCGATAGCGCCCAGGACCGGCGAAGTTCCATTCCGTAACCGTGAACGGTTTGTCTAGCATCCGCGCGAAAGCCTGCGCGGATGGAGACAGCGTACCAGTGCCCGGCAAAGGATTCACGTTGGGGCAGACACTTGGAAGAGACCAGCGTTTTTCGGGGAATGACGGATGGTCGACATAGAAATGGTCATCGATATAATCATAGTCGGCGGTTGCGCACTGAAGCGCCGCGTAGTGCGGACCGCAATTGTCATTCGAGAGAAGCGCCCTGCAGCCAAGTCCGCGAAGGTACGCTTTCATGCGGGCAACCATTTTGGCTTCCAGACAACCCGTCCACTCGGCTATCGCAGGCTTGATGCCATCGCTCCAAAAGTTCTCCGGAAGTTCTTTTTCGCCCAATCCGGGAGCATAACCGGGATCCGCCGCCCGTTTCCCGGCAAGCCAGGAACGCCAGGATTCCAGGACATGCGGATCCTTGCTTATGCCACGTGTCCACCCCATGAAAAAGCCGCCTTCATTTACCAACGACACGAGAGGCATTGCCGGTTCGTCAACGTATCGCCGTCCCGTATATCTGTTCCTGTGCAGGAGAAAATTCTTCGCATACGTCGCCCAATTCCGGAACGCGGGTTCGTAAACGGCGCATAGGGCCTTGAACAGCTGGACGTCGATCGTGCCGTCCCGATCGATGCCGATATGCCGCCACTTGACCTTGCGCGACACGTACAGATCGGTCGTTATGTAGAGGCCCTCGCGCACCGCCGCCGCCACGAGATAGTCCAACCGGTCCATGTTTGCGGCGTTCAGCGTCAATCCGTCTGCGCTCCCCTCCACTGTCGGAGCGTCATGGTGATGGATGCGTATCGTGTTGTAGCCGAGGCGTTTGAACCGGGCGACAAGCGAATCCGCAAGCGCATGATCCGGGAAATTGGCCGTACCGACAAGATTGACCCCGTAAAACCTCTGTCCATTTCCAGGAAGCTTCTCGAACTCAAACCGTCCGCCAGCATTCTTCAGCCAGCCGTACTTCCCGGCGGGGGCATCGGCAAAACCCATTCCGGAGAAGTCCAACGCACTGCCCGGCTCTATATCGCGGCAATAGTCGAGAGGAATCCACTCTTTCCCCGCCGAAATGACATGCGGTTTCCAATCGGCGGCCACAAGCGGAACGTCCGCGGACATGACGAGCGAGAAAGACAGAACTTCGCCCTTCGAGAAACTGCGTCGCCCGAGCTCTCCAATCCTCACCGTATAGACGTCTTCCCACCGGCGGCTGTCCTGAATGAGATGTTTTACCGAATTTGTGGTGACAAAGCATATCGTGACGCCTTCCTTCGCAAGAGGGAACCCGAACTTTCCGAAGCTTCCGCTTGTTAGCCGGGGCTCACCTTGGGCTGGACGGGCAAACGCGCCACATCTCGAATCGACACGCCATTCAAGCCCTTCCTGCAGATTTGCGGGCAATTTCATGGTGCATCCAATACTTTCCGTCTCGAAACCGGAAACTGCGGCGATTCTGTAGTCTATGCGAACCTTCCCCCCTGCAAGATTCGCCAATGACACGGCGACATCCGCAATAGCCCTGCCGCCCGATTCAAATCTGAAACGCGATGTTCCCGATATCGCGTGTTCATAAACTCCCTTTGCTGCCGCGCCCTTCCATCCAAGCAACGACGCAAACGGACGGATGTCAGTATTCCCGACACTGACAACCCCTCCTGGAGAGAGGACCACATCCACATGCGACCGGGCCGCAACGTTCGACGACTGCAAGTCGGCAAACGCCGGATGCAGAAAGGCAACACCTACGGCAAGCAGCGAAAGACAGATATTGTTCATTGGCAATTATCGCACAACCACATGAAAACCACCGATGACACTGATCAAGGCCTCGCAAATGCTTCCCTGTTTCGGAGACAATGTCACCATCCAAACACCGGACTTGTCAAAGGTAAAATTCTCCGACACTTCACCGGTAGATTCATGCGTCTCGCCAAAAGGAGAGACAATTGTCAAATCGCCTCCTCTCGGAAGACTCGGTTTCCAGTCCATGCCCGAATAAGCCACCGCCGGCGAAGCATTCAAGCTTATTCTCCTGTTTGGCCCTTTCTGCATACTGTCGACACAAAATGCCGCCGACTCATCCGAAGATAGAGTTCCGCCGCCACCGACAGTCCATGAGACGCCGAGACTTGCCTTGGCGTCAGCGGAATTAACAAACGTCCACACACCTCCGGCATCGATTACCGACGATGACAGCACAATGGTCCCCGCTTCGGAAGCATCTGATACGAGCACTGTTTGCGCGCCATTTGGAGCGCAAACAGAAACCGTCTCCCCCGCACGATAGACCACGGGCGGCAAAGCGGCAACTTCCTCCGCAGACTTGGCCGAATACAGCAAATCTCCTGTCGTATACACGTCGAATCCGGCGGACGTATCCGTCGCCATCAGGTCTCCGTCAGCTGCGCAAAGCGTCAACACTGTCAAGAACGGCGCGACGCATGCAATCAGGCACTTACGTTCCATATCTGTTTCTCCCTCTCGCAACATCACTCCGCAACATACGACACACGGAATCCCGTGCAGCCAAAACCCGCATCGGGTTTAATCATGTGTCGATACGATGTCATACGCTGCTTAATCTCATCACTTGAGGAACCACATGCTCCGCCCCTTCGGCTCATCCTATAGCGGCCAGTATTCCAATCAAACCATCCTCCAGCCCATGCCGCTATAAACGGACTGGCGGCATTGGCCATGTCTAACTGTGAGTTATCGTCGCGGCATATTTCATCGGCATTGCCAGTTGTATCATAAATGCCCCAGTTGTTGGGTAATTTCGTTCCGACATCCTTTATGCTGTTAAGGACTACATAGTCTTCAAATTTGTCCGTTATACTGTCATCTCCCCAACTGTAAACCGTTGTAGCTCCGGCACGGGCCGCAATTTCCCACATCACGTCCGTAGGCAGATCGAAATAAAGACCAGTCTTGAAATTAAGCCGCTGAAAGAATGTGCCTGTATCGGATGATACTGAAGGGATCTTTTCCGTCGGTATGGTGCGGTCGCCGCGCAAAGCAAAATAGGTGACGTTTTTATTGTCTTTACCATTAGCAGGCTTCTTGTCGCCCTTGTTCTCACTGAATGTCGTAGCGCCGCAGATCTTCTCGTACTGCGACTGCGTCAGCTCGAATATGCCAATATAATAGTCTCTGTCGGTCGTCCAATTTTTTGGAGAGCTTGCCATTGACCCAGATGGATATGCGTTACTGCCCCATTTCCCCCCTTCGTTGGTACCAATTCCCGTCGGATACGGTCCGCCGGCCGGCACCTTGCGGAGAACGAGTTTGCGCGTTTTGTATTCGTCCGTGTTGTAGCGGAGATCCGAATCCTTCTGATCAACAAACACGCCCTCATACGAAATCTTGCCGGACGCCAGATCCACAATCATGTAGTCGTTGCCGCTCGGAACGTCCGAAGCAACGAGATCGGCCTTTACGGTGCACCCGGCAGCCCTGAGACCGGATGGGATAGTCCACGTGGCGGTATGCTTCCCGTCAACGGCACTGGCGCCAACATCGCCGCTGGAAAAAGTGTACGGTTTTCCCGCGATTGTGGCAGTAAACTCGATTCTGGCATAGGCCGAACCGGCCTGACCGCCCTCGACAAGATATGTTATGTCAAGCTTGTTGTTCCACGGCCATCTCTGCGCAACACTCTCGATCTTTATGCTCGCTGCATACACATCGGTCGCCAATGCGGCAAATGCGGCAAATGCCATTGCCCTGCGGAATCTCTTATGCAATGCTGCACTTTTTCTCGATGACATCAATTTCATATCCATATCCTTTTTTGGCTTTCTTGAATGTCCGTATGTTATCACACACTACATTAGAACTCAATACGGACAAATGTCGTTTTGTGCAATACATGAATGTTGCGATGTGCTATAATATACGTCCATGAGAAGCAAAAGCGTCATAGTTGCGTTCACAATCGGAAACACGGCTGGAAGAGAATGCCTCTCCGGCGTGTTCAATTTCGTAAACGCCGGGCGAGACTGGAAGATCAGATACATGCAGAATCCTGACGAGCTGACGCCTATCGTTGTGGATAAAGCCGTCTCGGATGGAATCGACGGAATCATTACCGGATTCAGGAACCGCACCGAAGGAATGACCGCACTCGAAAGCGCGAACATTCCCGTGGTTTTCACAGATTATCCCAGATGCGAAACTCCCGACGGCTCGCGTATGAACCACCTCATTCGCAATGACGACATCCAAATCGGCAGGGAAGGAGCCAAA
>JAFXEA010000261.1 GCA_017521065.1 Kiritimatiellia bacterium
CCACCGACATAGCCCCAAGAAGCCTTCTGCGCAATCTCTCTCAAAGCGTCGCATACGACACCTTTCACGCCAGCCGCATCGGTGACAATTGCATCGTCCGCAAAATCATCCGCATGCTCCGTTATCCACGGAGCGACCATAAGCGGCGGCAGACACACGATGACAAGTCCACAGGAGCGGATCTCATCTGGCGATGCACCTTTGAGATTCAGCACCTTGTGCCCCGCCCGCAGGAAAGCCTTCTCGAAAGAGCCTCCGATAAGGCCAAGACCTCTTATTCCGACAGTCACAGCATCTCCTTGGCGTTTCCGAGAATAGCATCAAACACGGCGACTGCTGCTGCTGCCTCCACACATGGAATGGCACGCAGAACAACACACGGATCGTGTCGTCCCTTCACCACAAGCTTGGCTGGCTCCATCTTTCCCAGATCGACGGAATCCTGTTCCTTGGCGATGGACGGCGTAGGCTTAAACGCCACACGGAACACCACTGGAGCGCCGGTAGAGATTCCACCGAGGATGCCACCAGCATGGTTCGTGAGCGGAACGACCTTGCCGTCAACGATTCCGTACGGATCGTTGTTCTCGCTACCCTTTAGGTCGGCAACGGCGAACCCTTCGCCAAACTCAATGCCCTTGACCGCCGGGATCCCAAAAACGATCTGCGCTATCCGGTTCTCAAGTCCGCCGAACATCGGATCCCCGATCCCTGCCGGAAGTCCGCGTATCTCAGTCTCCACAACGCCGCCGACGGAATCCCCCGCATCACGAGCCGCCGCAATAGCGGTCTCCATCCGCGCAGGATCCGTTTCGCCGCCGATGCGCACCGCCCGAGCGGACACGGAAACGCCAACTCTTTCAAGCTGCTGAAGAGCAATGCCGCCGGCAATGCACAAGGGTGCGGTGAGACGTCCTGAGAAATGCCCTCCACCGGCGCGATCCTGATGGCCACCAAACTTCACCTCAGCCGGATAGTCGGCGTGTCCGGGACGCGGAATGTTTGCGAGATTCGCATAATCGTTCGAGCGCGTATCCGAATTTCTGATGATCGCCGTTATCGGTGCACCCGTGGCGACGCCGTTCTTCACGCCGCAGAGGAACTCAGGCGCATCGGCTTCACGGCGGGAAGTCGAAAGCGCGTCACGTCCAGGGGCTCGACGTTCAAGAAACGCCTGAAGCGTTCCAGAATCTATCGGCGAACCCGCAGGGAGTCCCTCAATTGTCACGCCGATTGCCGCCGCGTGCGATTCTCCAAAAATCGATATGCGGAAATTCTCACCGCAGGAACTGCTCATTTCTCAATCCTTTCCAAACTTTCGAAATCTCGCCAGAAACCGGGATAGGACTTTGCGACGACAGACGCATCATTGACAGTCACAGGTCCCGACGCGCCACATGCCAGTACGGCGGCGGACATCGCGATGCGATGATCGCCTTTCGCATCAACTTCGCCGCCGCGCAGACGTTCCACTCCATCAACAACCAATGTGTCACCGTCAATGGACGCATTGCCGCCAACAGCATTTATCATTGCGGCAGTAGATTCAAGTCTGTCGCTCTCCTTGATGCGAAGCCTTCCACAGTTGATGAACCTTGTCGTCCCCAGACGGAAGGCGGCATGAGCCGCAAGCGCGGGAATGAGGTCCGGTACAGGCGACGCATCCACAACCGGCGCATCGAGAAGCTCAACGACTGCGCGGTCGCCCTGCTGCGAATCCGCTTTCAACCCTTCCACATTCACGCCCATCGCAAGGAAGAATGCCGCCTGAGACCAGTCGCCTTCAACCTCACGTCCTCCAGCAATGGCGTAGCGCTGACCGCCACGCACGAGCCAATGTCCTGCGCAAGGCTTCTCGATGACGATCCCGGCATCTTTCAGGACGCTTTCCGTCAGATCCACATACGCAGAACTTTCGAACTTTCCATCAACGACAATTTCACTGTCCCAGTCCGCAAGAGGAAGCGCCATAAGAAGGCCTGACACGAACTGTGAAGATACATTTCCAGGAATGACATACTTCGACTTCTTCTCGAACGGCATCTGCGGACGTTCCGCAAGACGTCCTTCGCAGACGAAGCGTCCCTTCCATCCCATGACGCCCGCAATGGACGTAAGGAAGCGCAACGTCGAACCGCTTTCGCCGCAATGCCATTCATGTCCACCAGACATCATCGCCTTAAGGCATCTGCGCGTCGCCTCCGTATCCTTCGACTCGCCGCGTATGACAGGCTCCTCTACACCGCTCAGGATTGCGGCGATAAGTTCACGATGTGCGATCGACTTCGAGGACGGCACGATCACACGACCGCAACGCGCACCTGGCAGGATCGTTCTGCTCTTCTGTTCAGACAGCATCGGCGACCACCTTTCCGACCTCGGCAAGCGGCATCCGGCAGACCGCGCAATGTCCGATCCCATGCGGAATCACAAGATCGATGGACTCGCCCTCAACCTTCTTGTCGTCCATCATTGCATCGGCGATTTCCGTCGCAGCGAACTTCACATGGACATCGTATCCCATTGCAGAGACTAGCGACTCTATGCGAACGCAATCCTCGCCAGAAAGCGCACCGCGTTTCGCTGCGGCACGGGATGCCATCGCAATTCCGGTGGCAACGGCACGTCCGTGGGAGATTCCGAAACCACTCAGCTTCTCGATGGCATGCGCAAAGGTATGTCCGAGATTCAGAAGCTTGCGCATGCCGGACTCCTTCTCGTCCGCTTCCACTATGTCGCGCTTCATCCCGATGCAGGCGGCGATTTCGCTTTCGCCTATCGGCGCAAGCGGAGCGGACTCAAGTTTCCCGAAAAGGCTCTGGTCGCGAAGCACCGCATACTTCAGCACTTCGCCCATTCCGTCCATGCGCCATCCATCCGGAAGCGTATCGAGAAAACGCAGATCGCAGAACACGGCGCGAGGCTGATGGAACGCACCGACGAGATTCTTTCCGGCAGCGATGTCGACCGCCGTCTTTCCGCCGACGGACGAATCAACCATCGCAAGAAGGGTCGTCGGCATCTGGATGAAGTCGATCCCCCGCTTGTATGTGGCGGCGGCGAAGCCGGCCATGTCGCCGGTCACCCCGCCGCCGAGAGCCAGGACGATATCCGTTCGGTCAAGACGGTTCTCGGCAAGGAAGTCTATGAGAGATGCGTACGTCGCAAGGTTCTTCGACTTCTCCCCCGCCGGGAACGCGAACTTCACCGGTGCAAGCCCTGCGTCGGCAAGGCGCGACACGACTGCGGAGGAATGGAGCACATCGACATTGCTGTCGGTGACGACAGCAACCTTGTTCACGCGAGGGAGCGCGGTGCGGATGAAATCAGCCGCCTGCTCCGACGCGCCGGATCCGACCGACACGTCGTATCTCGTTGATGCATTTATGCGGATATTCGTCATGGCGCACATTTTATCACTTCTCGGAGTATGCGCCAAGGAAAGTGAAGTGTTCGATCTCCGGATCCATCGTGAATCCGGAAAGCATCTTCACCACACGCGGATCGCTCGGGCTTGCCTCGAAATCGAAGATGAAGCGGAACTCGAAATCAGAACCGGGCACAGGACGCGATTCAAGCTTCGTCAGGTTCACACCTACCGCGGCGAACTTCACAAGCAC
>JAFXEA010000262.1 GCA_017521065.1 Kiritimatiellia bacterium
AAAGCGTTCGATCCTGCCCTTCACCGGAAGGTGACAGGTTCGGACAATTCAAACGTCCTTGATTGCGCACGGTATCTCTCGGAAATTGGCAAGCCCGTTTGGATAAGGCGCGTGATAGTGCCAGGCCTGACAGATGGTGAAGACGATCTGCGCAGGACCGGCGAATTCATCCGCACTCTCAGCAATGTAAAAAAGGTAGAAGTGCTGCCATATCATGACATGGGAGCGGAGAAATGGAAGTCGCTCGGTCTCGACTATGGCCTTGAGGGAACGCCAATACCTGACAGTTCTATTCTTTCGCGCAGCTCTGACTGGTTGAAATCGGCTTCACGTGGAATGTAGCGGCGTGTTCAGTTTCGCATACGGGTCAGAAGCTGTAGCGCATCTCCACTCCGATTAATGAGGTAGGGTCCCATTCGCTCGCATGGTTGTCCACCCCGTGCTGCACCATGTAGAAAAGCAGGCACTGCAGGTCATCAATGGATGGTATGGGCTTGAATGATACGCCCACTGCTGAACGCAGGCGGTCGAAGCAATCTCGCGTTTCGTCATTCTGCTTGAACGAGAAGAACGCCTCTTCAAACGCGAAAGGGGATATCTTGAAGTCTGTTACGCTCCATGAGGTGCGAAGGCGCAGTCTGGAACGCTGTCTCAGATATGGACTCGTTCGTTCCTTCTTGCGCATTTCAAAGCGTGTGCGGAGGTCGAGCTTCATCGTCCAGAGTTCGGGTGAAGAGAATGTTGCATCGAATGTGGGACGGAATTCATGGTCGAATCGCCCGATATCGTTGCGTTCGAACACAAGTCTGCATCCGGCGGCGAGCTTAAGCCAGGAAGATGTTTTCCATGTGAGAAGGAAGAGGGATTCCTCGTTGTAGAGCTGACGCTCGTCAATTTTCACCTCCTGTTCGAAAGTGAACCCGAAATCGTTCTGGATGTCACCTTCGGCAACCCCTTTCAGCCACACGTTCGCAGATGCTGATGAACAGAAAAAGACGGCGGCAACCGTCATGGCAATACGGTTCAGTAACAGGAGAACACGTTTTTTTGTCATGCCACGCATTATATCAAAAATTCTGTTCTGCAACTGTCCTCAGTCAATGGCACATTCCAACAACTGATGTAGCGATGAGAGGAAAGGTTGTCACCTCGACTGATTCGCGGTTGACAACGCCTCCACTATGGAGACGCCCGCGCTGCAGCCGAGGCGGTTCGCGCCAGCCTCTATCATCTTCATTGCGTCTTCCAGCGTGCGGATGCCGCCTGCGGCTTTGACACCCATCGTCCTGCCGACGGTCTTGCGCATCAGTGCAACATCTTCTGGTGTCGCGCCGCCGGATCCGAAACCGGTGGACGTCTTCACGAAGTCGAACCCTGCCTTCTTGGCGAGACGGCAGGCCAATACCTTTTCGTCATCCGTAAGGTAGCAGCATTCGATTATGAGCTTCGTCACAACATCGTCGCAGACCTTCTTCGGTGCGAGATTGAGAAGCATGAGATCCTCAAGGACCTCTTCGGAAGGCTTGGATCTCAGATCGCGGATATTGAGCACGTAGTCTATATCCAACGCGCCAGCTTCAACCATTTCTATGGCTTCAGTGCATTTCGTGCGAACGGTGTTTTGTCCGAGAGGAAACCCCACCACGGTGCCGACGCGCACACCAGAGCCATCCAGCAAGGCCGCGGCCTTCGCGACCTCCGCCGGATTTACCATCGCACATGCAAACCCGTACTCCCGCGCCTCCGCGCAGAGAACCTCGACTGCGTCAGTCGAACCCGCCGCCTTCAGAAAGGTATGGTCAATCAGGGCGGCGAGTTTGCGTCTGGTCATGGCTGTCACTTGCCGCAGCACTTTTTGTACTTCTTGCCGCTGCCGCACGGACACGGATCGTTGCGTCCGATCTTGGGCTCTTCGCGCACATACGGAACGCCGGTCTCGATCTCGCCGTCGATGAACTTCCATTCGCCGTCCAGCTTCTTGAAGTAGGCGTGTTCGTGATGCGCGACAGCCTCGCCGTTTGCGGCGTAGTGGGCGACGAACTCCACATAGCCCTCTTCGTCGTTCTCGCCGCCACGGTCGGTGCCGAGAATCGTAAGGCCCTGCCAAGTGGACGCATCCGCCCATTCTTTGCAGTCCTTCTCATTGAATTCCTTCTGCACCTTGGGACCTGCGGAGGTCTTGAGGAATGGAATGTTCTTCACGGCATACGCGCAGTAACGCGCACGCATGAGAGCTTCGGCGGTCTTCGCCTTGATGGTTCCGTCATGGATCGGCGCACAGCACTCGCCGTAGGTCAATCCACTGCCACAGGGACAAACTTCTGTCTTTTCCATTTTACTTCACCTTGCACGGGCAATCGTAAAGATGCCCCATTTTAGTTCTTTTCGTCTCAAGATACCGTTCGTCATACTCGGTCGCGGGAATCACGACTGGTACACGTTCGGAAATTTCTATCCCATATCCGGCAAGACCCTTGATCTTACACGGATTGTTTGTGATGAGCCGCACCTTGGAAATCCCAAGATCGCCCAAAATCTGTGCGCCTTCGCCATATTCACGGAGGTCCGGAGCGAAGCCAAGCGCGACGTTGGCCTCAACCGTGTCCATGCCGGCCTCCTGCTTGCGGTACGCGTGAAGCTTGTTTTCCAGCCCGATGCCTCGGCCTTCCTGACGCATGTACAGGATTGCGCCGCGCCCCTCTTTCTCGACCATGCTCATGGCCTCGTGCAGTTGCGGTCCGCAATCGCACCGCTGGGAACCCAGCACATCGCCCGTGAAACATTCTGAATGTACTCGCACAAGAACCGGTTCGCCGTCAGAGACGTTGCCTTTAACAAGGGCGAGGTGCTCAAATCCGGTTACAAGCGACTTGTACATTGAAAGGCGGAAATGTCCCCATGCCGTCGGCATATCAACCTCTTCGACCTTCTCCACCAGACGATCGATGCGGCGGCGATAGGCGATGAGCTGCGCGATGGTCATGAACTTCAGGTTGTGCCGCGACGCGAACTCCTCAAGATCGGGCATTCGCGCCATGGTACCGTCTTCCTTCATGATCTCGCAGCAGAGTCCAACCTCTTCAAGCCCCGCCAACCGGCAGAGATCGACTGTGGCCTCGGTGTGTCCGGCACGCTTCAGCACTCCGCCTTTGCGCGCCTCGAGCGGGAACATGTGTCCAGGTCTGCGGAAATCCTCAGGTTTTGCGTCAGGCTTCACACATGCAAGCGCAGTGATGGAGCGTTCAGCCGCAGAGATTCCGGTGGTCGTGTTCACGGCATCGATCGATACCGTGAACGCTGTTTGGTGATTATCCGTGTTTGCCTCGACCATCTGGTTGAGATCGAGCTTGCGGCACCATTCCCGGGACATTGGCATGCATATCAGACCCTTTGCATGCGTCGCCATGAAGTTTATGTTCGCGGTGGTGGCGAAACGCGCCGCGCAGATGCAGTCACCTTCGTTCTCGCGATCTTCATCGTCGGTGACAACAATAATCTCACCGCGCGCAAGCGCGGCGAGACATTCCTCAACACTATCGAATTCCTTTTTCAAAACAGTCGGATATTCTACCATATATCGAGGTTTTGCGGAACGCATCAGATGTTGAAGCGAGGCTTCTGCGCCGTACCGTAGTCGGACACGATCTGAAGGTTCTTGTGATAGCGCGCATGGGTTACCGGATAGTCGTCGCCAGGCTTGCCGAGAGCTGCGATTCGGAGAATCGTGTTCGCCCAAAGGAATGCTGTCGTTTCATTGCGGGTCATGAGAAGCATGCGACGGGCTTCGAGGCACTGCTTCATGCCCATGGTGATTGCGCGGCGCGGGAAGTTCTCAAGATTGCCGGCGACTCCGCAGTGACGGGTGGAGTCGATCGTGCGCGTGAATTCGTTGATCTCGAGGATGCGCGGGTTCGATTCGGCAACGCCAGGGCCAGGCTCGTTGAACGCGACATGGCCGTGGATGCCGATTCCGCCGTAGCATACCTCGATTCCGCCGGCATCTTCGATCATCTTAGGAAGATCCTTGATGTTCTCGGGCGTGGGGAAGATGATCTGATCTTTGGGCATGATGAGATCGGGACGGATGCGGTTGAACAGCAGCGGTCCGATCTGGCCGCGGAACGAAAGAGGGCTCGTCATGGGGATGAGTTCATCCTTTTCATCGTCCACATATTCATCCATGAAGAAGAAACGGACATTCTTCAGATTCAGCTGACGGTAGTTGATCTTCTCCGCCATGAGACGGTACGGCTGGGTGGGCCCGACAGGCATGATGTAGCTGACGATCTTGTCTCCCTTGGACGCCTTTTCGAATTCGTTCACCATCTCCTCGGCGAGATAGTCGTACACCTCGTCAAGGGTGGGGAACAGCACGAGCTGACCGTTGGAGCGTTTCACAAGCTCATCGGTATCCAGCGCAAGAATTTCGCGCACCTCGTCTCTACGTTCATTTCTGGTCATGATAAAACTCCTTTTTGTTAAACGTCAATTATAGTTGATTGCAGAAATAAAAGCAATCCCCAGAAAGATTTGGAGGTTTCCGGATAGAAGGAAATTTTTGCACAGCAATCCGTAAATCCCATGTCAAATATCATGCCGACAAAATAAACTGGCTCGCCGAGATCCAAAAGTCTGATTTTGGTTTAGGTAAACTCCAGACCGCCATGAGGGTTTTGCGGTTTGTGGTATAATACACAGATAAGAAAAAGTCATTGCGCGGTTTCTTTTTCGTGGTTGGAGAAGGATTGTGGCAATGTCAGTAAAGATATTTCACAAATGTCCAAGGAGGAATTGCATCATGGCCAAACTCGATCCGACGAAAATGAAGGATTGGCAGATCGCAGAGGCGGCGGAGACGAATCTCCGCAAGGCCGCCGATCTGGCTGCGGAGCTTGGGCTGAACGAGGATGAGTGGGAGCCATATGGACGCTATCTCGCAAAGGTTGACGTCACGAAGGTTCTGGCCCGTTTTGGTGAGAAGAAACGCGCCAAGTACATCGACGTTACAGCAATCACCCCCACAGCGCTTGGTGAGGGTAAGACCACCACGACGCTCGGCCTTGTGCAGGGACTCGGCCTTCTTGGTCGCAAGGTGATCGGCTGCGTACGTCAGCCGTCCGGTGGCCCGACCTTCAACATAAAGGGATCGGCGGCGGGTGGCGGGCTGGCTCAGGTGGTGCCTCTCACAAAACTTTCCCTTGGGCTCACCGGAGATATCGACGCCATTACGAACGCAAACAATCTTGCGATGGTCGCACTTAATTCTCGCATGCAGCATGAGCGCAATCACGATGACGCATGGCTCGCCGAGCGTGGACTAAAGCGTCTCGACATCGATCCCGAACGCATTCAGCTCCGCTGGGCGATTGATTTCTGCGCACAGGGGCTGCGCAACATTGAGATAGGATTCGGCGGCAAGCTGGACGGGTTCAACATGAAGTCCGGTTTCTACATCACCGTCGCATCCGAGGTCATGGCGATCCTTTCGATGGCGTCCGACCTTGCTGACCTGCGCAAACGCCTTGCAAAGATCGTGGTCGCCTATTCGAAGAGCGGTGCGCCTGTCACAACGGCGGATCTCGAGGTTGACGGCGCGATGTGCGCCCTGCTCGTGGAGGCCATCAAGCCCACGCTCATGCAGTCCATCGAAGGACAGCCCATGCTTGTTCATGCAGGCCCCTTCGCCAACATCGCGATCGGACAGAATTCGGTGGTTGCGGACCGACTCGCCTGTGCTCTCGGCGACTATGTGGTGACGGAGAGCGGATTCGCTTCGGACATGGGATTCGAGAAGTTCTGGAATATCAAGTGCCGTTGCTCCGGGCTGAAGCCTGATGCGGTGGTGCTCGTCGCAACCGTCCGCGCATTGAAGGCGCACGGCGGTGCTCCTGCGGTCAAGGCTGGGCTTCCACTCGATCCTGCATACACTACGGAGAACCTTGAACTGCTTGAGAAGGGCTGCGATAATCTTCTTGCCCACATCGACATCATCCGCCGCAGCGGGGTGCGTCCCGTCGTGTGCCTCAACGCGTTTTATACCGATACGGAGAAGGAACGTCAGCTTGTGCGCGAGGTCGTCGAGAAGGCTGGCGCACGTTTTGCCGTGTCCGACCACTGGCTAAAGGGCGGTGAAGGTGCGCTTGAACTTGCCGAGTCCGTGATTGCCGCATGTGATGAACCGAACGATTTTGCGTTCCTCTGCGATCTTGAAGAACCTCTCAAGGATCGCATTGAAAAGCAGGTCAAGGAAGTGTATGGCGGAGACGGAGTGGACTTCGAGCCGCTTGCGCTTGAGAAGCTCGCGCAGTTTCAGTCCGATCCCGAGATTGCGCGTCTGCCGATATGCATCGCAAAAACGCAGTATTCGCTTTCCCACGATCCGAAACTTCTTGGACGTCCTAAGGGGTGGCGCATGCCGGTGAAGGATGTCCTGATCTATTGCGGAGCGGGGCTTGTCGTTCCTGTCGCCGGAGAGATAAAGCTGATGCCTGGCACATCGGCGTCGCCAGCGTACCGCCGCATTGATGTTGATGTCTCTTCGGGGCGAGTGAGTGGCCTGTTCTGATTTTTGAAAGGCGATTTAGGTGGACAAGATTTTTCTCAGAAAGGGACGCGAACGTTCCGTTGAACGCAGGCATCCTTGGATATTCTCTGGCGCAGTCGAACGTGTGGATGGTGCGCCGTCCGTAGGCTCGACTGTTGCCGTGTGTGCGTATGGCGGTGCGATTTTGGGCTACGGAAGCTGGTCTCCACAGAGCCAGATCCGAGTGCGGATGCTGTCTTATTCACCTGATGCTGTTCCCGGTGGTGAATACGTGAAGTCTCTCGTGTCCGCCGCCATTGAACGTCGTGCGTCTTCTGATGGGGTGTCTCCGCTTGCGGCGGCGAATCGCGGAGTGCGTCTTGTCCATGGCGAATCGGACGGTTTACCTGGCGTTGTCGCGGATTCCTACGACGGATGGTGCGTCGTCCAGTTCGCCAGCGCAGGTGCTGAGCATTTCCGGAATGAAGTGGTTGCCGCTCTCATGGAGGCTGGAGCGAAGGGCGTGTTCAACCGCAGTGATGTCGATTCCCGTAAGAGGGAAGGGCTTTCGGACGAAGGAACCGTGGGTGTTCTCGCAGGGGCAGAGCCTCCGGAGTTCATCGAAATCCATGAAGGCGCGATCAGATATCTTGTGGATGTCCGCAACGGACACAAGACGGGTTTCTATCTCGATCAGCGCGAGGCTCGTGCGCAGGTCGGGGCGTATGCTGCAGGGCGCGAGGTGCTCAACTGTTTCTCCTACACGGGCGGGTTCGGCCTGGCCTGTGCGGCGGGCGGCGCCAAGAGCGTTGTGAACCTTGATCTTTCAAAGACGGCGCTTCAGCTTGCCGAGCGCAATTTTGAGTTGCTGTTCGGCGGCGGCGTTCCGCGTTGCCCTGTGGAGTTCTGCTGCGCGGACGTGTTCAAGCAGCTTCGTCTGTATCGCGATCAGGGGCGGCAGTTCGACCTTATCGTTCTTGATCCGCCGAAGTTTGCGGAAACCAAGGCGCAGCTGATCCGTGCGGCACGAGGATACAAGGACATCAACCTTCTTGCGATGAAGCTTCTCCGTCCCGGCGGAATCCTTGCGACGTTCTCGTGTTCAGGAGCGATGACGGCGGAGTTCTTCGACACCGTATGCCGCGAGGCTGCCTGCGACGCAAAGCGCGATATGCAGATCATCGACCGTACGCATCAGGCGTCGGACCATCCGACCGCCTTATCCTTCCCCGAAGGAGAATACCTCAAAGGACTTGTTTTGAATTAATTTATTCTGACAGATGGTTAATCTCGCTTGATTGCCCCTTGGGTACCATGATAAAATCCAAAGCATCCGACAATCAATCGAAACACGCAAGGAGGCTGACGTGAAAAAAACAATTGCAATCGTTTCTGTTCTAGGGGCGTTGTCCGTCGGCTGTGCGACAAAGCCGACGATGGATTTAATGCCGGTAAAAGAGGTTGAACTTTCGCGTTATCTCGGCACATGGTATGAAATAGCGCGCTTCGACCATTGGTTCGAACGCGACATGACGCATACCAAAGCTCATTACGAAATGCGCAAAGACGGACACATTGGCATCACCAATACAGGACTGAAAAAAGGCAAGGTGAAAACCGCGACCGCCATCGCCAAAAAGACGGCGACGCCAGGGCTTCTAAGAGTGTCGTTTTTCCGCCCCTTCTACGGTGACTATCGCATTCTCTGGTTGGATAACGACTACCGTCATGCGCTTGTCGGCGGCGATGACGCAGATTACCTCTGGATTCTCTCTCGAGAACCAAAGATCTCAGAAGAAATGCTCGAGACTCTGCTTGCCGAAGCCAAGCGCCACGGTTATGACACCACCCGCCTCATCTGGGTCAAGCAGTAATGAAACAGCGTTATCCCAAGCTTCGTCCCACACTTCTGCACGAACGGCATCATACGTTCGCGTACACCACCGTTCCATAATAGATGACATCATTCTTCTTGTAGAGAACCAAGGGAGTGTCCTTCGAAAAAGTGAGATAAGTTAAAAAGAAGCGGTAGATATTAGATTGATTGAATGATTACACTTGATTCTTGGAAGGGACAGACCCTTCGAAAGAGGTTGATCAAGGTCTTATATTCGCCGATTTTTAAACCTGTCCCTTTTTATAGCTAGCTCTATCGACTGTAATATTTCGTCCACACCATAATCTTTAATCCTGTCGGAAACTGTAAGCGAGTTGGGAAATAATCCGAATCGAATTCTCGTTTTGGGGTATCCGAATGCATACTGTCGAATGCCTACGCAAGAATCTTCTTGAAGTGTAGCGCACCAAAAGAAGCATTTTGGTATAATTCAACGCCATGGAAGAGATAAGAGTTCGTTTTGCCCCGTCGCCGACGGGGAAGGTTCACATCGGTAACATCCGCGCAGCTATCTACAACTGGCTGTTCGCCCGTCATACCGGCGGCAAGTTCCTCCTTCGTGTTGAGGATACCGACCTTGAGCGTTCGACGCCCGAGGCGATCAAGGCGCTTTTCGAGTGCATGGAATGGCTCGGGCTTAGCTATGATGAGCCAGAGTTCTACCAGACGAAGAACGTGAAGCGCCATCTCGAGTGCGTGGAGAAGCTTCTTGCCGAGGGCAAGGCGTACAAGTGCGAACGCACCTCACGCGACGGTAAGACCGGCGAAGTCGTGATGTTTCGCATGCCGAAGGAAGGCACCATCGAATTCGACGATATCGTTAAGGGGCACATGGCGAAGAAGGCCGAGGATATCCAGGACTTCGCAATCGTCCGTAGCGATGGCTCGCCCATCTTCCATCTGGCAAACGTTGTGGATGATATCGATCAACGCGTCACGCACATCATACGCGGCGACGACCATGTGGAGAACACCTTCAAGCACATCGAGCTTTTCAAGGCGCTTGGCGCAACGCCGCCGAAGTACGGGCATCTTTCGATGATCGTCAATGCGCAGGGCAAGCCCTACTCCAAGCGCGATGGAGCTGCATTCGTCGGTGAGTTCCGCGAGCAGGGATATCTTCCTGATGCGCTTTTCAACTATCTTCTCCTTCTTGGATGGAACCCTGGCGATGAGCGTGAGGTTCTCACGAAGGACGAGATGGTCAATCTCTTCACACTCGAGGCTGTGCACGTGACGGCGGCGAAGTTCGACATGAAAAAGCTCCAGTGGATGAACGCCGAGTACATCAAGCGGATCCCGCGTGACGAGTTCATGTCCGAGATGAAGCGCCGCATCGAGGCGGGTGGCTACGATCTTTCCGCGTTCAAGGCGGATTCGTTCAACTGGGATCTGCTCGTCGATCAGCTGCAGGTGCGCACAAAGTTCTGGAGCGACATCCCCGGCAACTGCGCCTATTTCTTCACGGATGACTATCAGTTTGACGAAAAGGCGGTTGAAAAGCGTCTCAGGAAGGAAGGTGTGAAGGAACTGCTTCTCGACCTTGCCGACCGTTTCGCAAAGCTCGAGAAGTTCGATGCCGCGTCCGGTGAGGCGATGGTGAAGGAGCTTTCCCAGGGCAACGGCATGGGTCCTTGGGTGCATCCCATCCGCGTCGCCGTTTCTGGTCGCACGGAAGGCCCCGGACTTTTCGAGATGCTTGAGCTTCTCGGACGCGACAGGACGATCTCCCGTCTGAAGGCTGCCGCCGAAAAATATGCTCTCTAAAGGAAGCAGTTGCAAAAACACCATACTGGGAGAACGGGCATCCTGCCCGTTTAAAACATCAACGGGCGAGACGCCCGTTGTCCCAGTTAAGGCAATCCGATCCTCTAAATATAGAAGATTTTGTAACTGACTCTGAGGTTTAATTGTCTTGCGCGTCGTGCCTGCCTTACCTTGACAATACTTGTGGCGAAGGTGAAGGCAGGCGTACGTGAAAAATGGTGACGGAAGCAAGTCCGGCTTGGTTCTTGCGGTTTAGTGCGGAAAATGATATACTTTATACTCAATTTTTCACAACAATTAGAGGGATGACATTCCATGGCAGAGAAGAAAATGGAAGATCTGGCGGCTGAGCTTCAGTTGGTGTCTGAGGCGCAGGATTTTGCAGGCACATTCAAGATAATTGATGAGAACAAGGATGTCCTCACCTCAAACCTCCAGTCCGCAGGCGTAAAAGAGATTCTGAAGAAGGCGACGAAGGACCGCCTTCTTCTTTCGTTTGTGGAATCGGTAGGATTCGGGACCCGTCCGCTGGTCGATTCGCTTGCGCGTCTGTCAAAGCTGATGGCCTTGACGCCGGGTGTGCGCGTTCTCAATGTTGCATGGGGCCTTGGTGAGGTCAAGCGTCTCGACTATTTCTACCGCAAGATCACGGTCGATTTCAAGATGCGCAGGGGGCATCAGCTTACGTTCGACGCCGCGTGCGAAACGCTCGTTCTCGCCCCCGAGGATCATATCCTCGTGACGGCCGCCGCCGACCCCAACCGCGTCGCGGCGATGATCAAGGAGGAACCCGGTGAATTCGTCAAGGCCATGCTCAAGAGCTTTGGCGACATGCCGATCACCCGCCTCGAGGAGGAATGCGCGAAGCAGGGATTCGTCAAGAGTGCGAACTGGAAGTCGTTCTGGGATCGTGCGCGTGCTGATCTCAAGAAGGACAAGCTTGTTGAGATCCCGGCCCGCCGCGCAGAGCCGCTTCATCTCAAGGCATCCGCCGAGACGTATGGTGATAGCTGGTTCACGGCGTTTGCGCAGATGACCGATCCCAAGTCCATCCTTTCTTCGGTGAAGGAGCTGGAGGGTACGGGCAGACTCAATGCTCTCGACGAGCAATCCAGGACCAAGATCTCCGACCGCCTGGCGTTTGCGCTGAAGGGTGCGCGTGGGGTCGATAACGCGCTCTATGCGCGTCTTGCGTTCTGCGTCGATGCGCTGAAGCTCGAGGAACCGTCCGTGGCGAAGTGCCGCGCATACCTTTGGGATGCTGACCGCTATCTTGCGGCGGCGCGTGACCTTCCCGCTCGCGACACCGATACTCTCGTGGTGTTCCTCACTGCCGAGAACCGTGAAGAGACGAAGCACAAGCTCTTTGCTGCTCTGCCTGAGATGTGCTTCACGCTGCTTCTTGAAACGCTCAATTTCTTCTCGAACGATGCCGATTGCGAAGAGGCAGTCGCTTCTCTCCTGAAGAGCCCCCATCCTCCGGCTACGCTCGTAACCTGCGTGCTTGGACGTTACGAGAACTTCAAGAAGTGGGAGAAGATTCCGAAGCTTCTGGTGATCCTTCAGCATGCAATCGCCCTCGGCGAAGGCAAGCAGTCCGGAGAGACGCTTCGCATGCAGAACATGATTCGCCGTCTCTTCGCCGACAAGGCATGGCTTGAAGACATCTTCGGCAAGCTCACCCCGGACGAGAGGGCTATTGTGTTCGAGCGCTTCCAGGCGTCGTCCGCATGGGATCCCGCCACGCACCGCACGATCACTGTGCGCATGACGAAGCTCGATGAGGGGCTCGTCTCCCGCATGGCGAAGCGTGTTGAGCGCAAGGTCGAGGAACGCATCACGTCCCAGCGCAGCTACAACGAGAAGAAGGCGGCATACGAGAAGCTCGTCACAGTGGACATGCCCGAGAACACGAAGCGCATCGAGTTCGCGCGTGGGTACGGCGACCTCAGCGAAAACGCCGAATACCAGTACGCGAAGGATGAGCAGAGAGCGCTTCTCCAGAAGCAGTCTCTTATGCAGAAGGATCTTGACGAGGTCAAGCCTACGCTTTTCGAGAACGTCGAGGCGGACGAGGTGCGTCCCGGAACGGTCGCAGTCGTTTCGGTGGACGGAGCAGAGAAGACATACGCCATTCTTGGCGAATGGGACAACGAGCCTTCGCTCAACGTAATCTCTTCCAAGACGAAGATCGCCGCAAATCTGCTTGGCCGCAAGGCCGGAGATGCGGTGGAGCTTGCGGATGCCGAAGGCAAGGCGATTGCCGCAACGGTCGTGCGTGTCGAGCCGCTCTCTGACGAACTCAAGACCTGGATCAAGGGCTGATAAGGAAAGGAACCTTAAGTCATGGCAACAGCAAAGAAAAGCACAGTCAAGAAGTCTGCGGCGGAAACGCCCAAAAAAGAGAAGAAGTCTCCGCCGAAGATGAAGAAGATGGTGGTGAAGCAGCCTTCTGCAGCGGTGGAAGAGGAGCTTTTCGAGAATGATTCCAAGGATTTCGCGTTTGCGTTTGCCGCATCCATGATGCAGGAGCAGAGCGCGGAGGATGAAAAGAAGTCGCAGGAGGCCGCATCCAATACGGTCAAGCTTACGAAGCGTCCTACATCCCGTTCGCGCGGGGAGGAGACGCTTAAGTTCTCCGATTCCGACCTTGCCCAGTTCCGCAAGTCGCTGATGGCGCTCCGTCAGTCCATCGTCGGCAAGACGGCTACGCTGAAGACCAATGCGTTGGAGCAGACGATCGACCGCGCCGGAGAGGACGAGGATGGAAGCGACAGCTTCATGCGTCTTCAGAACCTCGGTCAGGTGGGCGAGCAGAACAAGACTCTCCAGAAGATCGAAGAGGCACTTCACAGAATTGACGACGGCACCTACGGCATCTGCGACATGTGCGGTCAGCTCATCCGCAAGGCGCGTCTCCAGCATCTTCCCTTTGCGCACACCTGCATGGAGTGCCAGAGTGAGATGGAGGCCAATCGCGATCCCCGGAGCTGACGGATCCGTCCATGCGCAGGTTGGTGTTCTCCTTTGCCGCCGTGACGCATCTGCTCCTGCTGGATCAGATTGTGAAGGTGTATGCAGTTCAACGGCTCAAGGGAGCCCCGCCTGTTGAAGTGCTGCCTTTTTTCAACCTTGCGTATGTAGAGAACCGTGGATGCGCCTGGGGAATGTTCCAGGGGCAGGTTTGGCCGCTGGCGGTGTTTGCAATGATCGCTTTTGCGTTTCTTGTGTGGAAGCGCAAAAGCGTATTCCCTTCTGGAGCATGGGGCTGGATCGCTGAGCATCTGCTTTATGCCGGGATATTGGGAAACCTGATAGACCGGCTCTACTATCGTTTTGTCGTCGATATGTTCGACTTCCATTGGGGAGTGCACCACTTCCCGTGCTTCAATGTCGCCGATGCCTGCATAACGGTTTCGGCAGGAATCCTCATCGCCTTCTCCATTTTTTCGAAAGGGGCTCAGTCAAAGAGCGAATCAGTGACGTGAAAGAGGAATGATTTAAAATGAAGACGCTTTTTGTGATAGATCTTATGCCTTTCCTGTACAGGGGGCATTTCGTTTTTCTTAACAAGCCGAGGCTTACGTATTCGGGGCTCAATACCTCGGCGCTGCTTGGTTTCGTCAACGGCGTGATGGCGATGCTCAAGGAGCATACCCCTACACATGCCGTGCTCGCGATGGATCCGGAAGGAAAGACGTTCCGTCACGAGTCATACCCGGAGTACAAGGCGCGCCGGCAGAAGATGCCGGAGGATCTTGCCGCCAACATCCCATGTGCGTTCGAGGTGTCTGAGGCGTTGGGCATTCCTGTGCTGCGCAAGGAAGGGTACGAGGCGGACGACATAATCGGTACGCTTGCCGTGAAGGCGGAGGCTGATGGATTCGATGCGATCTATGTCGTCACTCCCGACAAGGATGCCGCCCAGCTTGTGACGGAGAAGATCAAGCTGTTCCGCCCCGGACGCGGCGCCGCTCCGTCTGAAGTGCTTGGGATCGACGAGGTGAAGGAACATTGGCATCTTTCCAGTCCTAAGCAGATGATCGACTATCTCGCCCTTGCCGGCGACGCTGCCGACAACATCCCCGGCGTGAAGGGAATAGGGGAGAAGAAGGCTGCGCAGCTGCTTGCGGAATGGGGTTCAATTGAGAACATGGTGTCCAACGCTGCTGTAATACCAGGGAAGGTCGGCGAGTACGTCCGTGCCGGCACGGAAGATGCGAAGATGTCGAAATATCTCACGACAATCCGCACGGAC
>JAFXEA010000263.1 GCA_017521065.1 Kiritimatiellia bacterium
GATCACCGTCATACCGGTTTGTATGCACGGTGAAAAGCCGTTCGTATTCCTTACGGTGTTTTCCGGTGGATATGTGCCGACAGGCCGCCGCGAACAGTTCCCAATCGTCGTTGTACGGAGTGTGCGCCCATTCGTTCCACATTCCGCACCCGTCACCGCGCACGGCGAGACGCATAATCCATCCGTCTGGACGTTTCCCGACACTGTTCTGAAAATGACGGCGCATGGACTTGTCCGGAGTTTTCACCGGAGTAGCTTCAAACCCGAACGCGAAAGCATGCCCGTCCACAAGGCGCACCGGACGGTTCACTACATCCGCCTCCATCCGCAGCGTCCCTTTTTCACGGACAATGCGCACGGCAGGTTTTCGGGCATCGAGCTTGAAACCGCAGGTATTGTTGAGGAACCAGCTGATACCCCGGCGTTCCGCACCCAGCCACACATACGGCACCGTCTGCGGCGCAAACATATCATCAAGATAACCTGTTGCCCGGTAAAGTTTGGTACCGTCCCATACCACACCTTCTCCGGACGGCACCCTCCCTGTAGGATAGCTTCGTATAGAATCCGCTGTGCAGATATGCATAAGCGGCATTTCCGCATTCTTCAACGGCAAGAGCATTGTAAGCCGGTCGAGCGTACGCCCGCCCAATCCGTAAATCGTATATTCATTCCATTGAAATCCGTCATATTCAAACCGCCCTTTGACATGAAGTTTCATTCCGGCGGCGAAAGCCTCGGCAGCAAACTCGGCGTCGTACCCATCATTCGCAACCGCAACCGTCGGAGCGGAACCGGCAAACTCAACACGCCTGCCCTCCACAATGGCTTCAAAAACAGCTGGCGAGGCGAGCAATTCCCGTCCAAGCGCTTTAACCGAGCGCGGCAAGCCGGCCTCGCCTATATCATACTCGCGCATCATCACTGAAACCGATGTTCCATTCTTGCGGATTGGATGAAACGGCGGCAGCACTATCCGTTCGCGACCGATTGCCTCTCCGTCCTTCTCCCATGCAAATCCACATTTCTCAAAGCTCCAGACATTGCCGAAATGACACTTACCGAAATCTCCTTCCAGCGAAAACGAAACCGGATGCATTCCTTCCGCTGGAGAAACATCCGCCATCACGGTAAAAACTCCATCCTTTTTACTCATCGCGACCGTTGCGCCGTCAATCACGCAGCTGGCAGCATCAATCCTGCAATCCGGTGATGCAAACACGTTGAAGCGCACTTTGTTCATACCCGGATAGTAGAATGCCGATACTTCCGCCTGTTCCCCCAGGTCAAATTCGGCGGTAGGCGGGATGCTTTCCGTACGTGCGCCGCGCCGTGCGTAAAACGTCCGCTCAAACACCTTCTTGCCGGAATCGGCGTCCCGCACGACCGCCTCAAGTCTCATTTCCGAACGCGACCTCGTATTGAATGCGACCTCCATCCGATCTCCCTTGCCGAGGACTTTGTTGTCCACCAATAATACCTTACCATCGTCGCCCTTGGAATCTATCTCTCGAATCAGAATATCGGCACGATACCGTTTATCCGCAGAGGCAGACGTCACACGCAACGCCGGATTCCACCGGCCTTCCATAGGAGCCCCTATGCCGTCCATGTGCACGGCAGGCGCGCCATCCTTGATTGAAAGCCGTATTTTGGGGCCGTGAATATGCGCCTTTGCCGCCGTTAACGAGGAAGAACCTATACCGGGCGCGACTTTCGCCGCATTCACCAGTATGCCGCTTTTGAAATCGCCGATCGAAGAAAGCGGCACCGACATTTCCATCTCCCACCATCCGGCACGAACGACACTGGCAACTTTTACATTACGACAATTCCATTGCACATCAGCTTTACCCGTTCTTGGCGAAAGCGAATCGTAAACCGTGCCAATAGGATTGACGATGAAATGCGCTATCCGATCGGGGTCATCTCCCGCCACTACAAGTTCAACGCTGTCGTCTTCCCATACCGAACCGTCGCGTTTGGTTGCGGACGCGCGCAATCCGCCGCCGACGTCAATGTTTCTGGCCTTGAGCCTCCATGCGACATATAAGGTTTTGCGGTCGCAGAGCAGCGATACGAAACCATCGCTCCCGGGCACAAGCAACGGCTCCGGCGAGGACTTCGCCAAACCTGCGAAACGGATTCCTTCATCATATTCCCCGGACGAGATCGCACCGTCAACCACAGGCACGCTCCTTGCAGCCGGGATATCAAAACACATCTCATCCGCACGGCACACAAACGCCGCCGACCAAACGGCAAATACGCATGAAATCGCAAACTTCATTCCGACTTCCCCTTCTCGACCTGAAACCCGAATACCAAAACTTCTCCCGACAAGGAAGCAATAGACGGTCGCACAAAATGCACCCCATGCGGTATGACTATCCGCTGACGGATCAAATCAGGCTGCTTTGCATCAACCTTGAACGTGTCACCTTGAGTACCGAACCATTTCCATCGCTCCCCATACTGAAATACGCCGACGCTCCCATGTCCCTTACCGCAAACCGAGGCGGTAATCATCAGATGATCTCCGGCGCTCACAGCGAACCTGTCTTTCAGATATATGGTGGTGGGCTTCCCTTTTGACGTGAGCTTGACACCGGCAACGCCATTTTTCATCACCGCCTGCACATCGCCGAACGGTTCATAGGATTCAACGGCATTGAAACTCCATCCCCGGATGTTTCGTTCTCCCGCATCCTGAATGAAGCGATTGTCGAATTTCAGCAATTCTCCGTTCGCACCTATTGCCGCAAAAGCGGCGAAGAATGTCAAAAACATCCTAATCATTCCATCTCCGATAGATACTGTTTCCACCTCACGAAACGCCGGCAAACACCGCCTTTACGCGCTGTGATTCGTCCTTCGACTCAAGCTGATATATCTTGTATGTTTCGCCACCGGGAGCAACGCGCACAACAACATGTCCGCCGCCGGGGACGATATCCCGCCACCACGGCGCATCTGGCCACTTCTGCTTCGGAAGTCCGGGAACGAAGGTCGGGAATACGAGCCGTTCTCCGGAGTAGAGATCCCGAGACGAGATGTGCCGCATGTTGCAGTCCTGGATGTGGTGCGGACACCACAGGTTTGTGATGTAGGCGGCAGCCTTCACCTCTTCAACGAACTCTTTTACCATCGCATCCTTCCAGGCATGGTGGTTCGTCTTGCACACCGTGACCGGCCCGACGCTCTTCCCGACGACCGCCTCGTAGTTGAACCGCCTTCCGTCGGCATCTTTGAGAAAGCCGGAGACATCTCCGCCGGCCCAATACCTGAACTTTCCGTATTGAACCACAAACCCCATCGAAAGGAGATTCTGATTTATCTTGACCTCTTTTCCTGTTGCCTTTACATGAATGGCCGCATAATCAACGCAATCCTTACCTTTGCCCGTCCAGCAGACGCCGTTGGCGCATACATTGCGGATTGAGAAGCTGTTGCGATAGTAGCCATCTTTGTCATTAACCAGGCGAATCTGGTTCAAAGCACCCGGACGGAACTTTTCGCAATGCAGTCCTTCCTTTCTCTTTGCGTCAAGGAATTCTCGCATCATCGAAAGACTCTTGTCCGCTGAACCATATTTTCCAAGATCGGGATACTGGTGGTCGAAGTAGTTTTTGAATACATACTTCTCGCCGAGAAGCGCCAAACCGCAGATGCGCCGCCCATCCTTCGCGGTGCGGCATCCAAGGTCAGGGTCGCCCACGTGATCCGTATGCCAATGCGACACCACGGCATAGTCTATCGAAGCGGAAGTGACGTGCCGCTCCAGATACCGGGCCATGACCTCGCCGCCGAGCAGATCGCGTCGGGGATACCACGGTATGTTCTTGATCTCTTTTGGACGGTAGAAGTCACCGGTATCGTTAACCATCGTGGTGCCGTCCGGAAAACGGTAGAACATGTTCTCGCCGCGTCCGGTGTACACGAAATGCAGATCAAGTTCCCCCTGCCGCCACAGCGCAAGAGGCTTGCCGATTTCCGGAGAATCGGCCACCTTCATCAATCGAGGACGCCCATCCGCGCCAAACCCCACAGGACACGCCGCTCCCGCAGCCGCCAAACAAACAAAATCACGTCTTGAAAACATTTTCTCCTCCATGACTGCGTATTATACACTATCCATGAAACCGTTAAGGAACGCACTGCATGGCGATAACAAAACGGCGTGACCTTATTACGCTACCTGGCTGACGTCCCCTCCCCCATAAAGGAAAAGAGAAAATTCCCCGTACCACTTTCCCTGGAAATCATAGGGGCGCTCCTTGGAAACCGGAAGCGGAATCACCCAATTGGAAGCAACCGGAGCCCCGCCGCCGAACTCGCGCCGCTCAATGACAATTCTATCGTCGAACACCTTCACGAGAGCGCCCTGATGGCAACGGCGGTGCGCAGGGGGTCAAAAGGGTCAGAGCTTATTGACACAGCTCTATTGATACAGTAACTCATGATAGCTTGTACTCATGCCTCTACGCGGCGCATCAGCGCAACCGCGCGGTCCTTCTCCTCGTCGTCAAGGAAGAACGCACGGTGCGCAAGCCGGCTGACAAGGTGATAGCACTTGTTCTGCTCGATACCCCTGTTCTTTCTCATGCGGACATTATCCAAAAACTCGGCTACTGTATCAATTTTACTGTATCAATAAGCTCTTGTCTAACATCCCTTTAGGAGCACAATCAACTTCTGCGCAAGTATATCCCCCTTTGCCACTTCAAGCCCATATTTACGTCGTGCCCGTTCAAAATATCAACGGGCGAGACGCCCGTTGTCCCAGTTAATGGAAAGCGAATCCTCTGAATATAGGAGGTTTTGCAATTCTCTCTATAAACAGGGGTGAACTAGACTTCATATCAGCGAAAGGATGTTACAGATCCTATAGCAGGCTGTTCGACAAGCGCAAACCAACCAAGATCGTATATGCATGCCCGACCCTGGCTCTACGGTTGCGGAGATTACAGCGTTTTCAGCCGGTGTGGACTGTGTAGCGACGCACTTCCACAAGCCGTCTTACGTTCCGTTGTGACGGTAGAGCTTGACTGGATGCAAACCGTCGAAAGCCGTCTGGTCGTAGCGGAAAGTGACTTTCATGGCAGTGTAGTATTTCCATGGAGTGATGGGATCATCCGCAGTCCAGCCCGTAGTGCATGTACCTATGCGCCAGACGCTAACGATCTTGCCCTTGCGTCCTTGCAGGACATTTCTCGGATAATCGGTGCGGTCAACTGCATAAAGTGAGGCATGGCAATATGCCTTGCCGCCGGTCATGTCGGTCGTAGGCTCAAGTGAGATTTTCCTCAGACACACCTCCATGCGCCGAAATAAATTTCTGCGAAGACAGAACATTCATGTCCTCGTTGCGCTCATCGATAAGCGACACGGTGAACGTTTCGCCGCCGGGCGGTACGTCTATCACAGAGTGTATGCCGCCGTATATCTCCTTTGGGAAACACTTCCTTGCAGCGCTGTTCGCATCCGTGCAGCGCGACTGCGCAAAATATCCCGGGACTATCAAAGGCTTGTTCTTCTGGTTGGCGGGACTCGTCAGCCTTTCGAGCGAATCATCGGTGCAGTGAAGGACATCCCATGTGCACACCGTATAGACCTTTGCCTGAAGCGCACGGACAAGATGAGGCACCATGCACTTGTATGCGTGGTGGTTCGCCTTTGCCACTGACACGTGTCCGTCGACCGCCTTCGCAAGGTCGTATTCCGGCCAGATGCGTTTTTTGTCCTGCCCTATCGCACATCCCGAAAGGTCTCCCGCCGTATAGAACCTGAACTTACCGTATGAGAAGATGCTTCCGATGCTGAGGAGATTTTCGTTCCATTTGGCGACAAACTTTCCTTTCGGGCGCAAGGTGTCAATGATCGTACCATCAGCAAGGGCGACCTTCCCGTTTCCGCAGATGTTGCGAACCTGAAAATCCTTAACCTCGCCTCGCAGAGGAACTATCTGATCCTTTGCGCCGACTCTGAACTTCTGAACCTCCAGTCCGTCTCTCGCCTTAAGATGTCCGTACATGCATTCGATCAGATATTCGAATCTGTTAGCGCTTGGGGCGAACAGCTCAGATCCGTCGAATACGCCGCCGGTGCGGTCTATTGCCTTGCGGAAATGCAGGAACTCTGCGGCCTCGGAGAATCCGCTGAGGTAATAAGGTCTGCCGCCGCGCTGCAGAACCTTCGAGTGCCACAAGGCCGTCCCCATGTGATCGCGGTGAAAGTGCGATATCGTCATGTAGTCGACATCTTTGCCGTTCGGATTCACCCTCTGCACGTACCGCGCAATCCATTCCCCTGCATGGCGCGAAGCGTCCGGCATCGGCGGCATCGCAAGCTCACCCCGCTTCTGCGCATCGAAATCTCCACAGTCAAGAAGCAGTGTCGTGCCGTCCGGGAAGATCAGGAACATCGATTCGCCGAAGCCGGTGTAGATGGAGTGTATCTGGAAGTGTCCACGCTTCCAGCCTTGCCAGGATCCGGTAGATGCCGCTTTCGCTGGAAAAATGAGGGCCGCAGCGCCCACTGCCGCCATATTGAGAAAATTGCGTCTTTTGATATTCATTACCATTGCCATCCCATAGACAGGAGGGTTTCCTTTCTTGAATGACACGTATAGTATCACAATATGACGATTCGAATCAAGCAATTCTTAATATACTGCCCCATGTTAACGGCAATATGCCGAGATAGAAACCCTCCGTCAATGTGCATATGGCGTACCGTATTCGTAAATGGTATCGCTTGGCAAATCAATCCGCTCATTCCAGACAACACATGTCCTGCTCGAATCAAGACTAGTTTTTTCAAAAAGATCGGGAATCACCTTCAAATCCTCAAACGCTTTGATGCTTCTAATGTCATCACACGACACGACGGTCGAGCCGCGCAAGAACCCGCATCGATTCATCTCTCGCATTCAAAAGATAGATGCGGTATTCATCGCCACTGGGAAGGACTTTGACCACGACATGCACCCCCTTCTGCGTCTCCGGGGGAACATTCTTCATGAAATCCATGACAACTCCAAAATATGCGTGACTGGTAGTTGTATGTATTCCATCCATCGGCGCCCTTTGAAAAATCGAACACCTTCTGTGACTGCACATCCGATGCTCCAACCGGCAATGCAACCGATGCAACAGCGGTCAAAGCAACCGCGAATCCAACAACCGTCATATTTCCGCCTTTCCATTAAGCAGTTCAACGAACACGAAGACTTATCCCCCACCACCTGTGTTCAACATCCAGACCAATCCTCTCACCTGTGCTTTTAATCACCGTAATTGCAACTGCCTCTTATGTTGTAGCAACACTTCCTCTCGTGTACACGCGATGATATTTTGCCACTTTTGTGGATGCCATCCCTGCTAAACAAATCATCGTACGCACACCGTCATTCAAGAACACGCCGTTGAATGACGGATTACCAAAAAACCATCGTTTTTTAATTCACACCTGCAAGAGGATTTGCTAAACTTTCCCGCCATAATGAAAACAGTCTTTCTCGCAATACTCGCACTTCAGATATGTCTGGACAGACGCGGTTTTTCGCCCAATGCCATGGACGGCCAGACGGGCGCCAAAACACGTGCCGCTCTCGCCGCATACTGCGCTGCGAACAATCTGCCGCCGCCGAAGCCTGACGAGGAGGAGTTCGCCTTTGAAAAATACTTCCCCGACGAACCAGACCTTTTCACCTCCGTCGAAGTCACCGCAGCGGACATTGCGTCGCTTACAAGAATCCCCGAAAATCCAGCATCAAAGGCAAAATTGCAGCGGATGGGATACGAAACGATACTTGAGATGTTCGCCGAACGTGGCCATGTGACGCAGAACACGCTTAAACGGCTCAACCCACATATTGTGTGGGATAATGTGGCGGTCGGCACGAAGATAAAGATTCCTGAAGTGTCTCCCGTGGCAGTCGGTGCCAAAGCTGCCTTCATCAAAGTATCCCTTTCAAGGTTCACCTTAACCGCAATGGACATAAACGGAAAGCCTATGGCGCTGTTTCCTTGTTCAATAGCCAAAAACAGATCGAAACGTCCGCCGCCCGGCGAGATAAAGATCATCACGCAGATTCCAGATCCGAACTACACGTACACGCTAGACCATACGCCGAAAGGCAGACGCGTCGAACGTCACATCTTTCCGCCAGGACCGAACAACCCCGTTGGCGTGGTCTGGCTGGGGCTCTCAATCCCCGGCTACGGAATACATGGAACCCCACTCCCCGAACGCATAGGACGCGCCGAATCGCACGGTTGCTTCCGTCTCGCAAACTGGAACGCCGAAAAGCTCTACGAACTCGTCAGGGCAGGAACAAA
>JAFXEA010000264.1 GCA_017521065.1 Kiritimatiellia bacterium
GATGGGCATGATGGTGGACTGCACGGCTCTAATGTCCAAGCCGGTTCTCTATTTCGGCGCAATCTACACTGCGCTTGCCGTTATCGCCAAAGTCGCAGGTTGTGCGATTCCTTCCCTCTTCTGTGGCTTCAATCTTCTCGGAAGCCTTCGTATCGGCGCGGGCATGATTCCGCGTGGAGAGGTCGCCCTCATCATCGCCGGACTTGGTCTTTCCAACGGCTATCTCTCCCAGGAGATCTTCGGCATCGGCATCATGATGACGCTCATTACCACGGTTGTCGCTCCACCCATGCTTGTGGGGCTTTTCAACGTAAAGCGTGACGGGCTCCGTGGCAAGCGCAAGGCGAACACAGAGGGTTCCCGTCCGTTCTCGTTCCAGCTCGCGTCCGAAGCGGTCGCCCAGCTCATGTGCGACAAGCTCGTGAAGGCGTTTCAGAAGGAAGGCTTCTTCACCCACCTGCTCAGCGCTGAGGACAACATCTGGGCGATTCAGATGGACGACTTCGAGATCTCGATGCGTCTTGAGAAGGATGCAATTCACTTTGAATGCACTCCGGAGGAGGAATCCCTTGTCATGACGGCATGGATGGAGGTCGTCGGTGAGATCCGCGACATTGCGCAGTCCATTTCCAAGCCGATCCGCCAGGACGACCTTGAGACGCTGCTCAAGAATGAGGCGGAGCTCAAGAATGCGGCGGGTGGCGGAGTTAGCCGTTACGTGCAGCGTTTCGTGATGTTGCCTGGATTCAAGGCTACATCCAAGAACGAGGCCATCGAGAAGATGATCAAGGCGGTAGCCGACGCATATCCCCAACGTGTCTCCGACATCGAGGAACTCAAGAAGGCCGTGTTCGCCCGCGAGGCTTCCATGCCCACCGGCCTTGACTGCGGCATTGCGGTGCCTCATGGCCGTACGGATGCGGTGAACGGAATAATCGGCGCGGTCGCCGTCGTCGACAACTCCGGAAATGAGAACGGGACGATCGCCGACTACGAGACGATCGACCACTCCGCGATACAGATCATCGTTCTCACCGTTGCCCCTGAGACGGCTCAGTCCCCGTATCTGCAGCTTATGGCGTTCGTCAGCCGTGCGCTCCGCGCAAACAGCGGCTACGAGAAGCTTGTCCAGTGCAAGACTGAGGACGAGATGCGTCGCTTCTTCCGTGACGCGAAGTAGGGATGAATGTTTTTCCCGCTGACATCATTCGACAGCAGAGGAGCAGAACATGAAAAGACAGCTTGAGACGCTCAAAAAGATTCAGGATCTTTCTCTGACACGCGCAGAATGTACCGCAAGGGGCGAAAACGCCCCTGCGGAAGCGTTGACAAAGGAGATATCCGCGCTCGCGGAGACGCTCGAACAGAGGGTTCTTGCTTTGTATACGCGGTTGAGCGCGACGCGTCCGCTGTTCCTCTCCGCAATGCACAACGGAAAATGCTCCGGCTGCGGCATGCAGGTGCCGGTGGCATCTGCGAGGATGGTTCGCATGGCGGCGCATCTGGTTACCTGCACGACCTGCGGACGCATCCTCTACGACAATGCTGGAGCTGTCGCTTCGTCCCGCAAGGTTGAGGATGTTGATGACGAGAACGTTTCAAAGGTGCGCGGTATTGCGCGTTTCTCCTCTGCGGAGCTGATGGTCCCGTCCCTCAAGGCGGCTACTATGGAGGAGGCGATTGCGGAGCTTTCGAATGCGATGGCGACGGGCGGATTCGTGTCTGACGGCGAAGCGCTTGCCCGTCTGGCACTCGAACGCGAAGCGGTGCTTACGACGCGCATGGAGGCGGGAGTTGCAGTTCCGCATGTGCGTGGTGTAGAGGGTGGCTCGCTTGCGTTCTCACTTGGCATATCTAAGGAAGGAATCGTGTGGGATGATTCGGGCGAGAAGGTGAACTTCATCGTCCTGTCCGCGATTCCGAGCGCTGGTTCCGCGTTCTTCCTCAAGCTGATGTCCGACCTTATGGCGGTGTTTCGCCGCAAGGCCGGACGTGCCGCTCTGTTGGAGGCTGTTGATTCCGCCTCTCTCTGGGCAGCACTCGACAAGGCCACTAACCGCACGATCCGCTGATGCGATAGGCATCATCACGAAATAGGCATCGTGCGGTTTGTCGTTGTAAAATGAGAATTCGATTCGGACGAAATCTCAACTCGTTTACAGCTTCCAATAGGATTGATAGGATTTACAAGATTACGGCGCGACTTTCAGGGAGCTTCCCCAATTAGTCTCAAACAATGTTCATTGTTTATAAACTCTGGACATGGCGAGATAAATGGAATGTGCAGAATCTAACGTCCACACTTGCCACCGTATTTGTATAAATCCGATGGCAGAGATGGATTTAATATATACCATGAAAGGATAATCAATCCTCACAAATTATAGAGGCACTTGCAAAACCACCTCTATTCAGAGGCTCTGCTTCCCTTAACTGGGACAACGGGCATTACCTTGGACAACGGGCGTCTCGCCCAGTATGTGGCTTTACAAGTGCATCCTTCATCTACATGAAGAACATGGATTACTTGCCGCGCTCTTCCATTATGAGCTTGATCTCGTCCGCATTGATGCCAACCATCGCCTTGCCGAGCCCCGTGGAGACTTCTGCAAGGACGTTGGCGTCCTGCCAATTTGCCACAGCCTTGACGATTGCAGCCGCACGCTTGACGGGATCGCCGCTGCGGAAGATTCCGCTTCCGACGAAAACGCCCTCAGCGCCAAGCTCCATCATGAGCGCAGCATCGGCGGGCGTAGCGACGCCACCGGCGGAGAAGTTTGCAACAGGCAGGCTCCCGTTCTCGTGTACATAGCGAAGATCCTCTACAGGAACTCCGATGGACTTCGCCGCCTCGTAAAGTTCATCTTCGCGCAGCGACGCGACACGACGGATGTCGGCGGTTATCTTGCGCATGTGGCGGACGGCCTGCACAACGTCACCGGTACCGGCCTCGCCCTTCGTGCGCATCATCGCCTACCCTCGGCAATGCGCCTCAGCGCCTCGCCGAGATCGCGCGCACCGCACACAAACGGTGTCTTGAACGCCTGCTTGTCGAC
>JAFXEA010000265.1 GCA_017521065.1 Kiritimatiellia bacterium
AGAGGCTCAGCCGCTCACGCACATTAAGAAACAGTTTTGAACCGACGCCGCCGCCGAATAGTGCGTTAAACACCTCAATCGCCGCGTAATTAGGTGCCGTCATGGCCTTGCCCACACGCAGCCCGAGCACCAGCTGCGTCTGCGCAACATCGGCGGTCTTGTGGTTCTCGATCTCATCGACATGAAGAGCCGCAAGCACCAGAAGCAGGTGGAGAAAGCGCTGAAGACCGCGCTCAAGCGCGACCGCGCACGGACGAACGTGCTGTCCATTTCCGAACTCGGGTTGCTTGAGATGTCGCGCCAGCGTCAGGAGGAATCGCTCCTGTCGCAGTTGGCCTCCACATGCCCGATCTGCTCAGGACACGGCCACGTAAAGTCCCCGCTCGCCGTATCCATCGAACTGCAGCGCAACCTTACGACATTGCTGAAACAGGCTGACATAGAAAAGAAGCCGTTCGTCCCGAAGATTGTCATCTCGCCGGCGGTGATGCAGCGTCTCCGCACCGAAGACGCAAAGATTCTTTCCGAACTTCAGGATACATTCAACACAAAACTGACGTTTGTGGCAGAGCTTCATCGCCATCCCGAATCCTACGCCATCCTCGACTCGGAGACGGGACAAGTTCTTCATTCATCAGGAGGAGCAAAAAATGCATAGCAGCAAAATCCTCATGTCGGCAGCCACCATTCTGGCTGCGGGAACGGCTCTCGCCGGCATCTTCGACGACCTGCCTGAAAAACCGCAACCGGAAGGTTTCGGAGACCTGAAATTCACCGGAGGCACCTTGACCGTCAACAGGAAGACAGGAGAGACTGTCGCCACCGGAAACATCAAGGCGACTTCCGGTGTGTACAGCTTCTACACCGACAGGTTTACGCGCAGCGCTGACGGCGTGTATGACCTTGGCGAAGCCATGTTCACGACCTGTACCAACTCAATAGACGATCTGCACTGGAAAATCACAGGAAACCTCGTCTATGACACGGGAAAATCCGTGACCGGTTCAGGACTGTGGCTGTACTTCGAAGACATTCCGGTATTCTGGCTCCCATGGTTCTACTATCCGATGAACACGAACTACGGCTTCCGTTTTCTCCCAGGTTACACAAAGCGTTGGGGCGGCTTCTTCCTTTCAAGCTACGTGTACGACATTCACGAGGAATTCGGGGATAGCCCGCTTGGGCTTGGCGGCAGCACCTATTTCAACGTCCGCACAGAGAATGGAGTCGAAGTGGGGCAGACGGTCCGCTGGCGTCTCGGCGAAACAGGCCACGGAAAAATCAAGGGCTTCTATGCGTGGGACGAGGACTATGACCGCTACAAGCGCCATTGGAGCAACGATCATGAATACAACTACGCCAACTGGGGAAGCGATGTCGACAGGGAACGTTACCGCATCCTTCTTGAGCACCGTTCGGATTTCACCGAGCGGGATGTCCTGAACGTCCGTGCTCAGTATCTTTCCGACTCTCACTATCTCCGGGACTTTTTCAGGGATGAAGACAGGCAGGAGTCTATACCGGCAAACGAAGCGTGGTATGAGCACCGGGAAAACACATGGGCTGCGGGTGCAACGGCATCAGGTCCTCTGAACAGCTTCTACGGCGGAGTCGCCAGACTTCCGGAGGCGTGGATCTCAGTTGAACCCCAACCGCTGCTCGACCTTCCGGTAAACTACGAATCCCAGACAAGGGCCGGCTATCTGAACAGGCAGTTCGCAAAATACGGCACGACAGACCCGACGTTCAGATACGACCCGTACATCGGAATGTCTGGACGCGGTGCCGACTATCAGGCGTTCCGTGCCGATTCCGCACACCGGATCGCGGCACCGTTCCTGATCGAGGATACGATTTCGATCGTTCCCAGAGCCGGATACAGAGCCACGTGGTGGAGCGACTCCGGAGATCCTGATTCCGTCTGGATGAGCGCGGCCAACGATGCAATGTATCGGGGAATCGCTGAGGTTGGAGCGACCTTCTCGGCACGAGCCCATGCATGGCTGAATGAAGGTTGGCAGCACATATTCGAGCCATACCTGGACTATTCATTTCAGGATGCCCACTACGGAACCGGCGACGAGAACCGTCATTATGTTTTCGACAACTACGACGGCTCCGTGGACTGGCTTGACCAGTTCGGTTTCGAAGGCCGTGGACTGCCTTACAGTTGGCATGGCGTCAGACCGGGCGTCCGCAACTACCTGAGAAAGCGTGGAGAGAACGGAACCACCGAGGAGATTCTTGCGACAGATCTCTACGCCGCAATCCCCTTCCGCAACGAAAGCTACCGGAAGGCCGGAGATGAGGAATACCTTGCCGGATATCCCAAGAACAGCGAGGAGGGATTCTACAACCGCAACGACTGCGTTGTGCCGGGATTCATGATGCGATTTACCCCTTCAAACAAGTTCGCTTTCACAACCCGCACGGAATACGATATCGACAGCGAGAAGGTCGCGTACGCGGACGTGCACACCGAATATCGTGTATCGCACGACTTCATGTGGCAGTTTGGATACATCGGCAGGGATCACAGGATATGGGACTACCTTCCCTCCAATGTCGACCGTTGGAACTACCAGTACTCAAACATCCTTAGACTGGGATTCGAACATGTCGTGTGCGACTGGTTCGCATGGTCTCCGTTCATCCGCTGGGATGCCCGATGCAACGAACTGGATGAAACAGGTGCCTGGTTCGACTTCCTCACCGACTGCCTCGGCTTCCGGTTCACCGTAAACTACGAGAACAGCATCCACCGCATAGACGGCTCAAAGTACAAAAGCGATTTCGAGGTTGCCTTCGCAATCTATCTGCGCACACTCGGAGCGAGCTCAATGCTGGACATGGCGAAATTCTAAAAGCCAATCGGGTTAAATCTACGGCAATCCAAGCCGTTGATTTACTGATGCAACCTGTCATTTGCAACGCGAATCAAGGATCTTTTTCAGCGCAAGAGGATCATCCGTATATATGCGATCAACTCCCATATCCAGAAAACGTTTCATTTCAGCAGGATCGTTGACAGTCCACACTCCAACCTTTATCCCCGCATCATGAATCTTTTTCACCTTGTCCGGAGTGACATCCCTGCGGTTCGGGACAATCCATTCAAAACCGTACTGCTTCGCAGTCTTGATGTCTGCATCAACATCCAGCCTGCCGCGATCCCAGAACACCGTCACCGACGGCTCCAGCTCCTTCACCCTGCGCATCTTCGCAAGGCTTCCATCGTTGAAGCCGACCCATCCGAGCGCGTTCTTTCTGCGCACAATCTCCATGACCTGATCGACGCAGTCGCTCTTCGGTTGAATGGAAAGACGTGCCTTTCGCTCCTTCAGTATGAGATCAAGCGCATCCTCAAAAAGAACAATCTCATGCTTTGGACAATCCTTCAAAGAAAAGCCACCCTTCGCCCGGAACTTCTCGGCAAGATCAAGTTCGCGCAGTTCCGCATATGTACTTTCGCTCACGGATCTGTCAACGGAGCAATAGGCCTTGGTCGTTCCGTTGTGAAGAAGCACAAGCTTCCCGTCGGAAGTGGTGCGAACGTCGGTTTCGATCCAGTCTGCCCCGACCGCATTGCCGGCGGAGAATGCACGGAGCGAATTCTCCGGAAAGCGCAACGAGTCGCCACGATGCGCAGTCACGCCATTCTCGGATGTGGGATACACAGACAAGGACCTAGGACAGTTTCCGGGAAGGTCGGTGCGGACAATCTTCTTGGTGAAACTCCGCCAGATGTTCGTGCCTCGCGCATCGGTCCTCTGAAGGCGTCCTTCATACGATCCTTCACTCTTGATTTCAGTGGAAGTTCCGGCGGTTCCGGCATGGACAAGAA
>JAFXEA010000266.1 GCA_017521065.1 Kiritimatiellia bacterium
CCTCGAGCTGGGGTATAGGTACGACGCCCTCTGCCTCAAACCCGGAAGGAAAGATTCCTACCGCAGCGGATGACTTTCATTACGGAGTGGACCACAACTGGAGAACCTCCTTCTGGATGGATCTCGGCGGAACGGCGAGAGCGTTGCGCAGCATAGTGTGGAATGAATCGGAGGACTACTCTTCTCGTCAACGGTATTGGCATTTGCGCAATGGTGAACTTTCGTTTTCCGGTTCGGTAAGCAACATCTCGTTCAGGATTTTTCTCGATTTAAATGCAAAACTCGTTTTTGGACAGACATCCGTAGGGTGTTTCGGGAAAAATGCAGGTTATACCCAATTCGAGATTGCCGACGGGTGCGAGCTTGATCTCTTGGGAGACATGTGCATAAAGGGGTTGAAAATCGTAAACAAGGAGGGCGGCAAGCTTGTTTTCAATCCGAGCAGATTCTATACGGATCAGATGCATAAGGATTCCGTCAGGGATGTGGAAAATCATGGAACGTTTGATGCTCCGAACGGAATAGACTTTTTTGGCACCACCAGCAATGACCGTATTCTCAGTTTCCGCCAGCTGGATGGCACGATGAATCTTGGGGGACCAGTTTCGACTGAAACGAAAAATGCCAAATTGCAGTTTGAATTGGGAGGCGGCACTCTCAACGTGACTGGAGATGCAGGATTCTACGGAGACAACACTATCGCCGTAATGAACGACAATGTCACCGCAACCGTGTGCGTGTCCGAGAATGCTACATTCGACAATGCGAGAATGACGTATGGTGCGGATACCGTTTTGACCAAGACTGGGCCTGGCGTCATGAAAATGGGGGCTGCGCTGCCAAAACGGTTTAATGTCGTTGCCGGAACGTTGTCGTTGACGGAGTCTGTGAATCTCGGTTCGGCTCTGGTTTTGGGCGAAGGAACAGTGTTGCATATCGGAGCGGCAGGGGTGTCTGCGGATGCCATAGAGGGATTGGCGTCGGCAACCGTGACGTTTGCGGACAGCCTTTTGGCTAAATCGGGCACGATCGTGTTTTCTTCGCAAAACAAAGAACTGCTTGAGACTATCGCGAGCAAGGTCAATGCGGCATCAAGTGGCGTGACATTCGAAGTCGGCAATGGAAATATTCTGGTCACGGATATCGGCACTCACGAACCTATGACGTTTTCCTGGAAGAACAAAGGCAAAGTCTCCAGCTCTGATCTCTTTTCTTGGGTTGTGGATGGGAAGGAAAGATGGACATGGTGTTCGTTTCTTGATCCGGATAGCTGGTCCGTCGGTCTTGATCCAGCAGGCAGCAATTCGTCATATTTAGTGCCCGGCGCTGAAGACAGCATTTACATTGGCGCTACTTCGTATGCCGTTTATGCAATGGATATGTGTGGTCTTGGCAGAAGGGTCAGGAACCTTGAGCTTTCTCTTGATGCGGAAGGAAGGTATCCCGAACAGGCATGGCAGAGGATTTTTCTTGTACGCAACGGATCGTTGGAGTTTACCGGTTCATTCACAAACGTAAACGTCCTCGTCAGGGCGATGGACGGTGGAGAGTTCGTTCTGGGTCGGAACTCATCTTCCCGTCTTGGATACAAGGGTGCCGGAAACTGGTTTAGGGCGGAGAATGGTGGAACCGTCGAATTGCTCGGCTCCATTGATGCGCACTGCATGAAACTCGAAGTTGAAGAGGGCGGCAAGGCTGTGTTCGATCCCGTTGCCTTCTCAATGTGCGCCAACCATGGATCGGGAGTGGAAAGCAAAATGGAAAGTTCGGGAACCTTGAATCTTCCGAATGGATTCCTGCTTCGTGAAAGCGTCAAGTCGAGCGATGCCGCATCGTTTGATATCGTCATCAGTTCGGGAACCGTGAATCTCGGAGGGCCGGTCGAAAAAGATGCTGCCGCAAAAATGCCGCTTCGCCTGAGCATCGATTCGTGTACGCTGAATGCGACCGCAAACGTCTCCTTCGGGAATCTTGATTCGGCGACAGTGGCCAACGGGGCGGAGATTTTGGCGACAGTGGCGGAAAATGCGGTCTTGGATCTTTCCGCTGTGACATTCGGGGAAGGCACTACGTTTGTCCGCAACGGCAAGGGGCGCATAGTTTTCGGCGCAAGCCGTCCTTCGCACTATACCCGCACCGACCGTAAAGGCATGGTCTTTTCTGTGCGATAGAACGCCAGAAGAAAGGAAATGTGTGTGATTGTGGCGAGGAGATGACTTGACATTATTTTTGTGCGATAGGTTTTCTGATACAATTCGTTTCACAAAAACAAAATTACAGGAGTGATGTTTGCATGAATAAAAGAGTGGTCTTCATGGCGGTTGCAATGCCGCTTGTTTCTGTTGTCGCGGAGGTTAACCCTGTCGATACCCGTTGGACGTTCGGTGCGCACGAGCCGTACCCGATGTACCGTCGTGTCGGACGCATCTGCACGGGCGCAATTGAGGGCAATGCGCTGTGGCTTAAGGACTGGCTTGACTGGTGGGATTCCAGCTCCCCGGCTAAGATGAAGGAGATAGGCTTCAACTACCTGCATTCCCGCTTCTACAAGGGAATGGGCTGGGAGGTTGAGAAGAAAGATTTCCCGAACGTAAAGAGGTTCGTGCGCAACTGCCACGCGAACGGGGTTAAAGCCCTTGCGTACGTGCAGTTCGGAACTCTATACCCGGAGATCATGCGCAAGGAGATTCCGCAGATCGACACATGGGCTGGCTATGACAAGGACGGAGTGGTCAACCGTTATGGCAACCAGTATTTTCGCTGGATGCCGTGTCTCAACAGCGTCGAGTGGCAGGAGTACATCAAGCGAATGTGCACCATCGCCCTCACAGAGGGAGGCTTTGACGGCATAATGTTCGACAATGTTTTCGACATTCCCTGCTACTGCAAGCGCTGCGAAAGGGAGTTCCGGAAATATCTCGCGAAGATTCCTGATCCTGCGGCACGTTTCGGCATCGATGATCTCAGCCACATTCTTCTGCCGCGCTATTCGCGCTCAGCGTTCCATCACATGGAAACCAAGGATCCAGTAATCCAGGCCTGGGCTCTCTGGCGTTGTGAAACGATGACCGCTGTGCTGATGGAGTTCCGCAGGCACATAAAAGCCGTTAAGCCTGATGCCGTGGTGACAGGCAATCCTTCGCCGTACCGCAGCCGTTCCCGTTTCATAGAACTTGCGCAGAACATGGCAGAACTCGCCAAGGCCTTCGATGTCATCATAATGCAGAACGACAACTTCCCTGAAGTCAAGGAAGGCAGGATCTTTAACCGTGTCCGCGACCTGAAGTTTGCGCAGGATCTCGGACAGCGCATTGTGGCTCTCTGCGACAATATTGAGAACCTATATTCAGATCGAGAAGCGAAGTTTCTCATGCCGATGATTGAGGATGCCGTATTCGGCGGCATTCCAACCGACCGCACGACGATTTTCCCGTCTCCTGAAGAAGGGTTCATAAACATGGAGGTCTGGAACCGGCGCAAGCCGCAGCATGAGCGGTTCAACGCATTCGCGAAGTCGCATCGCGAGGCACTTCTTGCGCCGACCGTCCATTCGGTGCGCATATTCTATCCCGAACGGGAAGTGCTTCTCTCGGAAAAGACCCATCAGGGCATAACCGCCGCAGAAGAGATTTTTCTACGCAACCGTGTGCCGTACGGATATCTGGTCTCAACCCCGGAGAATGTGATGACTGTGCCGGACGGCACGGAGGTTGTTGTCGTCCCGGGGCTCACCAGTCTTACGGATGCGCAGATTTCCGCGCTTGTCGCGTATGCCAAAAAGGGTGGCAAGCTTGTTGTCACCGGTGACTCGGGCCGCTATGACGGCTGGAATGCGCAGCGTCGCAAAAATCCTTTCCTCCCCCAGCTTGGCGGATTGCCGAACGTGGCGGTGCGCGAGAAGGCCGATTCGGTGAAGGCTGTTCTGGGATGGCGTTATACCATAGACGCCCCAGCTGATGGCGGCAGGGCCTTGATGGCTGATCTTGCAAAGACCGGTTGGAAGCCTCCGGTGGAATTTGCCGGATTGCCGCCGCACGTGTTTGCCGAGTATAAACGCCTCGCGGACGGTTCGCTCGCCGTGCATCTCGTAAACATGATGCCGGAAGAGTCCGTGTCGTGCGCCAAAGTGATTCTCCCGGCAGGGATGAAGGCTGTGGCTGAAGCGCCGTTCGGGAAAGATGTCTCTGTCCGGAATGTGCCGGACGACGGAACGTTGCCGGCATTTACGGAATATCTGCTGGTGACTGTGAAATGATGACGTTTGCGGCAGGCTATCAGCATTTTGCCTACGGACCTTCGTTTGCGGATATTGCGCTTTCTCATCCTTCGGTGAAGGAGGTCTATTTCCCGTGGATCGATGAGCCGAGCGGACGGCCAGTGCTTGGCTATGACGAAGAGAACGATTCTGATATCCTCGCCATAGCCCTGCACCGCGACCTTCTCCGCTTGAGGGAGAAGGGGATTAAGCTCGACCTTCTGCTGAACGCCAACTGCTACGGTGCGGAGGCGATGAGCCGGAAACTCGAGACTCATGTGATAGAGGTCATTGAAACCCTTGCGGAAACAGGACTCAAACCGGAAATCGTCACGGCGGCAAGTCCGTTCATCGCACGCACTGTCAAGAAGTCGTTTCCAGACATCGAGGTGCGGGCAAGCGTGAACATGCGCCTTGCGACGCTTCAGGCGGTGCAGTATCTCTCCCCATGGTTCGATTCGTACTACATCGGACGTGACGTCCAGAGGAATCTCGGAACGGTGGAACGGTTCTCGAAATGGTGCCGTGCGAACGGAAAGAAACTCTGCATGCTTGCGAATTCAGGGTGTCTCAGGAACTGTCCGTGGCAGACGTATCACGACAACCTGATTTCACATTCAGCCGATGCCGACAGGATTCCTGCCCTCAGGGATTTCAATCCCCACCTTTGCTGGACGATGTACAAGGATCCTGTGAACTTTCCGGAGTTCCTGAAGTCGACATGGGTTCGTCCAGAGGATATCCATCGGTATGAAGGGCTTGTCGATATCGTGAAGCTCGCCACGCGCCAGCATGCCAATCCGGACATGGTCATATCCGCCTATGAACGCGGATCGTTTGACGGAAATCTGCTCGATATCCTTGAGCCAGGGTTTTCGCCCGCGTTCTTCCCCCGATATGTGGAGAATTCCGCATTCCCAGAGGACTGGTTCGACCGCACTTCGGTCTGTGTTCGCGAATGCATCGGTTGCGGATACTGCGAAGAGGTCTTCAAGCAGATTGTCCGTACTGTCGGACAGTCATGACACGTCCGTCATCATTCAGTTCATGAAATTCCGTGTTTGACAGCAGTGTCCAATGCATTTTGTCGGGCCGGCTCTATTTCGGATCCTGATAGCGGAAGACAGATGGATTGTGCCCGAATATGGCCTTGAAGCGTGTGTTCAGATGGCTGGCGCAGCAGAATCCACATTTCTCGGCAATCGATTGGATTGAAAGACTGGAGTTGGATATCATCCTTACGGCTTCGTTTAGTCGTATCTTCTCTATCTCAGATTTCAGGGTGCAGCCAAGAACAAGGTTCGCCTTAATTTCCAGAGTGCGCTTTGACACTCCAACGGCAGCGGCAAGACTGGCGATTGTATGACGTTCCGAAATGTCCCTGCGGATTATAGCCAGTGCTTTTGCCACAAAACGGTCGGGTACCTGCATCTCGTCCGTTGATTGGCGTGTAATCACACGTGGAAACGCCAGGTCTACGAGCGGCTCGACTTTCCGTTTCTGCATATGCGCATCAAGAAGTTGGGCGCATAGGGTCCCAGCGTTGCGTCCATCAAGTGATATGGATGAGAGCGAGGGTGAGGAAGATTCGCACAGAACCTCGTCATTGTCGGTTCCGAGAATCGCGACAGATCCGGGTACGGAGATGCCAGCGTCTATGCACAGACCGATAATTTGAAGCGCCCGCCGGTCTCTTGCTGCGTAAAGCGCGGTTTGCGGTTTCAGGGATTTCAGCCATTCCGTCAACTCTATCGATTCCCTGTCGAAATCGGAGGCGATATCCGGTGATGATGCGGTGAAGGAATCGCAGTCAAAGCCTTCTTTGTTTAGCCTGCTGCGAAAACCGGACAGTCTGCGTTCGCACCATTTTGCTGAGTTCATCGGTGGCGTTCCGACAAATGCGAAGTTCCTGTATCCACGAGAAAGGAAATATTCAGCGGCGGTGACGCCGACATTCTCTTGGTTCCTGTTCACGAATGTCGCCCATTTAGGTGGATACTTATTCCCTGATCCTTCTCCGGCTGATGGGTTTATGAATATGGACGGTATCTTTGTCGTTATAAGTTCCTTTAGTTGTGCAGGCTCCCGTACCATGGCGATGATTCCCGAGCATCCCCATCTGCGTCCCTTGCCGAGCCCCTGTTCATAGCGGTCGCCCGTTTCGAAATGGAATTGCCACGGACCGTGTTCGCGACCATAGGCGAGAATGCCTTCAAGTATCTGTCGGTGCAGAAATTTGTCGGTCGGAAGAATGATTAGAACCTTTGCTTTCATAACACGTTTATTATATTATTTCTGCGCATTTATGTCCATGCATTGATAAATCTTTTTGACGGGGCAAAATCATTCCGCCAATGCGCGATCTTGCCGAGATTCTTGAAGTCAGCAAAGGCATTGCAGAACAGGCGGTCGCCAAGTTGCGTGAAGAAGGGCCGATGTGCGGTCGCTACAGCCGTTCTTAAGTGCCTTAAATCCGGCACGTTCCCATCTGGAGTCACCGTAGGACCCAAGTACATTATGGGCGAAACCTTTTAGAACTGTCAAAAAAAAAATCATCCCTTCTCAAAAG
>JAFXEA010000267.1 GCA_017521065.1 Kiritimatiellia bacterium
CCAAGATTCTTCACAAATGCGCGTCTGTTCATTATTTAATCTCCAACTCAACAAAATCAAATGTGCAGGAAACCGAGGCGGGCTCCTTGCCGATCTTTGTAATCGCCCTCACAAAACGCCGCCCGTTCTCACGCATCGACGACGGCAGGATGTCGAATCCCTGACTGCAGACTGTGGATGAGGTGCCTTTAACGTTTAGATTCTTGTCAAATGCGACAACGCAGGGCGCACCATCCACAGCATAAAACGCCGCCAGAATATTTCTGCCGTCATACACGATATCCTGAAATCCATAGCGCGTCTTGTGACCGTAGTCAAACTCTGCACGCGGTGCAATCTCGTCAAGCGTCCTTGCGTCGAAGCGTCCGAGGATGTTCACACGGTGAGGTTCTGCAGAGGGCTGTTCTTTAGCGCCCATCCCCACATAGAGGACACCGTCCGCACATGCGATGCCGTCAATGGAGCGATCGATCACTTTCTCACGCACAAAATTCAAATCTCTGTCATACACCTGAATGCGGCCCTTCTTGTTTCCGGGAAGAACCGCCAGCGCGGTGTAGATGTGGCCGTCATGAAACACGATATCGCCGGTATGGTTTGGCACGGCGCTCACGGCAAGAACCTTGCCCGTCCAGTCAAGCTTGACGAGACGGGTCATCTGGGAAGCGTAAAGCGCGTCCTTTGTCGCCGCAATTCCCTGGATATGGCCACCATTCGGATCAAACGCCTCGCCGCCGACAGTGAACGGCTTCAGTTTCAATCCGTCAAGCCTGACCATCGACACATTGTCAAAATTGCACTTCATTCCGGGCTTTTGACGCATAGAAAGGATAAGACCTGCTCCGTCTGCGCCTTCGGGCACTCGAACCACCTTCTTCGCCCTGCGCCATCCCGACGAATCCGCCGGCCCAAGCCGGATGTGTACGGGAGAAAGAACATTCCAATCCCATACGCCGCCGCGCTTCCATGCGACAATTGCGGAAGCACCGTCTCCCTTCACGGACATCGTCACAAGAAGCCTGTCCCCGGGAATTATCTTTTCCGTTATGCCGACCGAATAAGCGCCGTTCTCCACACCCTCAGCCGCAATAGAATAGCTATCGCCGTCTCCGCAGGATGAATCACCGTAAAGGCGTCCTTGCCGATTCTTCTTCTGCTGCCATGGGGAATACGGCGCCGGAATCTTTCCGCCTTCGCTGCGACATTCCGAATTGATGTTCATGGGATGAAACGCCCCTTCTGACTTCAATTCCATGATGCGCTTCCTTGCATAGGAGTCAGGATCCTTGACCGCCAGAATCGCATCCTCAAGCCCCGGCACAGCACTGTTCCATGTGCTCTGATTGATCTTGCGGTTGTCGACAGGGCCCTTACCGCGCCAATCCGCCCAGCAGAACTTTTCTCCCCAGAACCACACATACTCATCCGCGGCCTCGGCGGCCTGATTAAGGTTGCTCTCAAAATGCCTCAAGCGAGAACCGTCCACCGGACCGAAGTACCAGCTTGCGCCCTTGGGGTTTGTGAACATGTCCAGATATATGCCGAACGAGACGCTTGTCAAATCCCGGTACTTGCAACGGTTCTTGCAGGAAAGCATGGACGGAATACGCTTGCGCATCGCGTTTGCCGCCCGATGGAAATCCCCGCGGGAGGATTCGTAACGATATGAATGTTCGCATCCGTCCACAATAAGGGCTGTCGGCGGCATCGCGTCGAAAATCCCATCAACAAACGCAGGCCAGAGATAGCCGCGCTCGCGCATGTCAGCCGACGGATCAATAGAGCCAAGATACATATGCTCCATCGAAAGGAACCAGAAGGAAAGTATCCTGATGTCGGGGAACTCGCAGAACACGCCCTCGAACACCTCACGCCCTCTGCGACGCGCAAGACGGCAGAGCTCATCGTACGGAATATCTCCGCCCTGACGAACAAACTGCCCTGCATGGTGGTAATCTTCGGGATCCATCGAAATGCCACGAAAGCCGCCAGTCTTTGCGAACCAAGCAGCAATCGTCATATTCGACGCAACAAGCCCCCATCCAGCATCATCAGTCCATTCAATGCGCTTTCCAGGCGCACGGAAAGTACCAATAAAGCTTTCCTTCATCGCCCTATGCTTAGTCAAATCGCGCGCCAACGGAAGCAACGGTTCAAGTGCCTCGCGCCTCCAGTGCGAACGCATGATGTTATGCGTACTAGTAAGCGATCCATCAGGGGCTCGTTCGTTGAGATATACGCCTATTCCATCAAGGGGAGTTTTGTCGAGCTCGTCAACATAGCCGACAAGATTCGTGATGGACATCCGCGAAAACTCCCACGCGAACCCCACAAACTTCTTCGCATCAGCCTGAGCCGCAAAAACCGGCACGACCAGAAATGCCGCCAAAGCGGAGACCGTCTTCAGATTCATATCCATATTTACCTGATGCTGATCACAAATGGAGCGATCAGATTCTCAACCATTACCGAAGCAGACACTTCACCCTCGGCATCTACGCCATCGACAGTCGCTATCGTTATCGCCTGGTACGTATCAGCCTCGCAGCCTTTACGCCATTCGACCGTAAGACTTCCATTCTCGCCTCCTGAAATTGGAGTGCCATTCTTCAGCCAACGATATGATTTGGCACCAGGCGCGGTCGCGGAGAGAACTACGTTCTTACCGACACAGAGCTTTGTCGCAGATGGCGTGACGGTCGGCTTGAACGCGCCGCCATAGACCTGAGGATTCGCGGCGCCATTCGATTTTACCGGCAGGAATTTATCGGAAAGACAATCTTGCAAACCCGCAACACCATCTTTCACAGCAGGATAAAACTCATGTACAGCTTTCCCCGCCTCAGAAATACGGCAAGCATAAATTCACAAAGAGGCATACTCCGAAGCAGAAAACCCTTCCGTACAAGAAATTGTTACTGCCTTTGAACCGTTTTGAACACTGTCTGGCATCTTATTCACGCATGATGAACTAACATTCGTGAACGAATGCGTTGTGATGAAATATTTATTTATGACATTATCAAGAATAACAGTCCGCCGAATACCGATAGCATCTGCCACACCTTTTTCTGCAATGCCACTTTTCCATCCGTTTCCATTTATAAAGCCTGCACCGCTATCGTTGTTGTAAGCACCAAAGTATGCCGAATTATTGCCTCTAAAGATACCCCAAGTTCCAGAGGAACGTTGCGACACTGGCGCATAGTCGACTTCAAATCGTGTTGAAGAAATAGGATGATAGCCGGTGTCAAAATATTGTTTTTGCGCCGTATCTGTCTGAATATAGGGACTTGCAACGGCAACTCCGCTTCCTCCACAACTGAGTTTCTTCGTGGTTTTGAAATTGTCTGGATAGGATATGAACTCGCCGGTAAGCGCACATTTAAGACCAGCGGTTCCATCAATCATAATCGGCTTGAAATCACGAACCTTTACACCATCTTCAACAATCCTGAAACCATAGATGTTAAGTGAAGCGAATTCACTGTTATTATTATAATTGCACCCCAATTTTATTGAACCGGTATATTTTTTACCAGCTACAGCATATGCACTAGACACATGCTGCAATGTATTCGTCACCATACCTGCATGAACACAAAACTCATTTGCCTTATAGTCAAGAACAACCGTTCGCGGAGCATCTGTGCTCAACGCAACTTCAGAGACAACAGCTTTATGCCAGCCTGTGCCATTATGCATGTAATAATTGCCAGGATAACTACCTCTTATGTATACTCCATAATAAGCACCGTCCCCAGGCGCTGAAAAAAGCCACCCGGAACCAGACGGCACTGAATTTAGAGAGTAGTCTATTTCACAACGAGTTTTATCGGTGGGGACATAGCGCGTATCTATAAATTCTTTATTAGCGGCGGCACCGGTTGCAACATAGGGCATATCTGATGACTCAGCTGTTTCCGAGGGCGCATTTGCGCTGGCAGTAAAAGTGGAATAATTATCAACGCTTCCGATAAAGCCACCCGTCACCGCACACTTAAACCCGGGAACAGCAACTCCCCTTTTCATTCCGCATGCCCCTGTCGCCACACAGGGCTCGAAATCAAGGACAAGCACATATTCACCTTCAATCTTTTCATATATCTTCACGCTGTATATCCGTGCCTTAATTGGTCTTTCCGCACCTGCAGTATTCTCCTTAGCGGAAAACAACGTTATTGAAGAAGTTGCCTCCTCTGTATATTTATCCGGGGTATCAGTCTGCCAGGCAATTGCCTTTCCATCCGTATAATACGTATATCTGCCTCTTGGGAAATCGTATTCGGCAACATGACGGTTCGTATCAAGGAATAGATAATTTCCGTTGGCATCCTTCACAAATCCTCCATGCCATCCTGTATCAGTATCACCGAAGCCAAACACAAAGCAAGAACGGTTATTGTCTCCTCCGACGTAAAACCCTAATGCCATTTTCAATACAGAAGTGTTGTAATCTGCACCGAACAGACGACCATTCTCCTGACCTTCAACAGTTGTCAACGCAAAGTCGACAGCAATGCGCGTATTGGGTTTCACCCGATATCCGGTGTCTATTCCGGCAACACCGGATGATTCGATATAAGCATCAGTCTCAGCCGCTAAAACAGCGGTGGACATCATGACCGCCGCCATGGATAGAGAAGATAGTTTATGTTTCATTTCACACCGCCTGACTCTAAAATTGAAGTTTATGAGACGGGTATAAATATACCAAAATCATTTTTTTTTCAATGCAAAAATGCAACTTTATTTTGCAATTGCATATTCAAATGCAAAACTTGCATATTTCAGCCAGAATGAAATCAGCGGAAAAGTTGCGGAACCATACGGTCAGCAACGCATTCAAGGGTTCAGTCACCTTCAAGAATGCATTGCGCAACTGTTAATGTTCACCGTCATTCCATAGATGCAATGCATAATCCCGAAAAAATGGGCGAATCCCCCATTAGCCAACTTTAACAGCTTCAGCCTTCGTATGCATCGGCACGGGTTCGCCAAAGGCAAGTGAAAAGCACGGATCCGGCAATAGAGGTGGCGACAGCCACAAGAATCGGCAATCTCCATCCGCCGGTGGACTGGGCGAGATCGCCACAGACCTTGCCGGCCACAGATACCCCAAGGTACGAGAAGAGAGAAATGAAACCGATTGCGGTTCCGGCGAAGCGTTTTGTGGCAAGATTAGTAGCGGTCACTCCCGTTAGCGCCTGAGGCCCATAAAGGAAGAACCCTCCCAGACACAGCGCCGCCGCACCCGCCATCCCTGCAGGCAGAAACCAGAACGCAGCCAGCATAGCCGCCGTGAGAGCCATCAGAAACAGGCAGAGACGCGGTGCGCGGCCTCCAAAGAAACGGTCCGTCACCCAGCCTGCAAAAAGCATTCCGCCTATTCCCGCGAACTCGAAAAGCATGATGACCGTGCCTGTTTCGCTCGGGTCGAACCCCTTCGCCTCCTGAAGCATCGTCGGTCCCCAATCCGCCACAAGCGCCCGGACGGCGTTTATCGTGAAGTTTATGATTCCAAGCATCCAGATCACAGGATTGAGAAACACCATGCGGAGGGAGGAACGCCCTTCCGGTGAAGCCGATGAAACGTCTGCACTCTCTTCGCCAGCCCCAAACGTCTCAGTCCCGGGGAGGTCCGGCAATCCCTCATCCTTGGGAGTCCCCGGCAGCCAGAAAAGCATCAGAAGAAGTCCAAGCGCGCCAAGTATCGCCATCGACCAGAAGCACCAGCGCCACATTCCCACGCCCTGATTCGCCGACCCAACAACGCCAAGCCCCATGATCACACCGCATATCTTCGCGACAAGTCCGCCGCCGACCGAATGGGACGTGTTCCACACGCTCATCTTCGTGGCAAGCTCCTTCGGCGGGATCCAAAACGCAATCAGCTTTGCGCAGGGTGGGAATCCCGTCCCCTGAAAGAACTGGCTAAGCACAAGCAGAATGCCGAATGTCCATGCGAGAGACAAGGCAAGCGGCTTTTCCCCTGAAAAAAGGGACGCAATCTCCGGAGCGAAACCGAACGCAAGATTGATGAGCGTACACACCAGAAGACCGAAACAGAACATCCTTCGCGGATTCACCCTGTCCCCGACGACTCCATTCAGGAACTTCGAAAGGCCATACACTATGCCGCCCCAGAACAGAAAATTCCCGAGCATGGACTTGGATATGCCGCAGTCCTGCTGAAGCCCCG
>JAFXEA010000268.1 GCA_017521065.1 Kiritimatiellia bacterium
ACGCTTGTTGCTGGTGAGTGCGAAGGCTATGTTGACAGTTTCATCTTCTTTGAAAATTGGATTGCGTGGGATGGCAATAAAGTTCTGGATAACTTTATAAATGATTCGAATCCGGCGTTGAAGTTCCGTCCGTCTGTGGCGGTGTGGGTACGCATCAAGAACAGTAATGACAAAACCGTTGATATGGTTCCAGCCACTCCGGCAAACGACGATTTGAACGCATTTCCTGCGAACAAGGGGCTGCATGGTTTCAATAAGGCCATGGGAGGAGATGCTGGAGAGCCGATACTTAGGTTCTTCCCGAAAAAGGAGAGGGATTCCGGTGTGATACTTACAAAGCAGTATTTCAAGGATGGCGCAGGATTGACGGCAGCCTGGAAACAGAAGGCGTACATTGCGAACGATCCTCGAATCAACTGGGCTCCAGAGCAGTGGTGGGCGACGGACCAGGCGACTTCACCTGACCAGCTCTGGTTTGACAACGTAAAGAGGTTCCGTGAAGACAACATCTGGTGCGATACAGATATCTTCATGTCAGTGTCTGATCAGGGATATATGCAGTCCGTATATGAATGGATGCTGATTCCGCAGGTGCTTCGCATCAGAAAAGATGCTGAAGATTACGACCGGAACAACTCCAATATGGAATGGGGTGTGTTTGAAGATGGTAACGGATATGATGGAGAGGTCAATGTTGCCGCAAATGATGTGCTTCATCGTGATGTAATGTGGCGTACTCACCGTTCAACGGCGTTCATGAAGGAAGGTCAAGATCCTGAAACATGGGAGTGGGGGCTTGTCGACAGGCTTCCGTTCGATGATTCAGATACGGGCTTGCGCGTCAATCCGTACACCGATAGCATGAATGTGATGCTTGGGGCGTTCGCAAACATGCCGCGTGACTGGTGGGCGGCAAGCACGAACCAATATGCGCTCGGCAAAACTTACATGGCACCGGGTTCATCTCTTGATCAGAACTATCTGTTCGACTGGTCGTGCAACTATCAGGATGTCTATAACATGGCCTACTACTGGATGGGGGCATTTAAGCGCTGGGACATGTCCAATAAAGAGGAGCGCAGCAAGCTGTTCTACCAGCCTGATTACTGGAAAGAAGTGTTCGAGGATGCAATCTACTGGTATGATGGCAGGATTGCCTATGATGTGCCGATTGTGACTTCAGAGAACACCTCGTTGGATTCTGGCATATTGAATGATTCTACGGTTGAGCCTATTCTGAAGAATCTGACAATGGCGGAGCGTAAGTTCCTGTATGGATATCTGAAGGGATGCTTTGCGAACAATCACCAGCTGTTTCTGATATTTGTCCGTGCCGAGTCCGCCGCCGGAGGCGGTGGTGCCGGCACTGGAGCCCGTGCGGTCGCTCTCGTATGGCGTGATCCCCAGGCGCCCATGAAGAACGGACAGTTTGTGAAGGCAGATGGAGGTACCGAGAATCCGCAATATGGCAAGGATAATGCGCAGAAGTACCTGAATCTTCAAAACGATGCCAATGAAGAGGCCTGGCGCTTGAATGAGCGCTTGTATCCGCCTCACAAGACCCGCATCCTTTTCTATCACCAGTTGGATTAAGTTTGTGAATAACCGAAATGAAGAATATTCAATGGTAGGGCGCGTTGTCTCCAACGCGCCGCGTCGGCTTGAGGACATGCCGCCCTACAATAACTAACGACTAATTGCTAACCACTAACAGCTAACAACCATGAAACAGAAAAAAGGCTTTTCGCTCGTAGAGCTTCTTATCGTAATCGGAATCATCGCCGTTTTAGGTGGCGTGATGCTCACGCAGTTCTCCGGTTCCACCGATAGCGCACTTGCCTCAAGCTGCTTGAATAACATGCGTTCTCTGTGTAATGCTGTTCTTGCTGAGGCTTCGCAAGATGATTATTATCCTGCTGCCGGCCCTTACAAATACTTGGATGTCGATCCTGATTCAGATGATTACAGGAAGACCCTTTGGACTCAAGGGTGGATAGGTCACGCCGAAGGAAACAAGATGGTTTCCTGCTATCATACGGATGAAGGCGTAGATCAGCATTATGCGATAACCAATGGCACGATCTGGCGTTCTATGGGAGGAAAGAAGGATGCGTATGTGTGCCCTGCACATGTCAAACACTGTAAGCGTGGCAAATATCCGGCTCCTGCCTGGAGCTATGCCATGAACAGCTATTTCGGTTGGGATTATGGTGGCAAGGAATCTGCAGGCGTTTCTGGATTCCGTCGCTGGTATGGTTCGGGGCAGATGCCGTTCTCCTATAATTCTTCACCCACAAAACGCAATCGACCTGCGGAAAAGGTTCTTCTCTTTGCTGAAATTCCGTACGTCCATATTCAGGGAATGCAGACGCCTGACGCAACGACGGCTGTCGATCCGTCCAATGACATGGTTTTGCAGTACGAAAATGATAACGATGGCGTCGATAAAGCCAACAAATCGGCCAATGGCAATCCAGAGGCCATAGGATTCAATCACAAGGTCGGCAACGACTATTCCGCGCATGTTGCGTTCGCAGATGGGCATTGTGCGAAGCTTATGATGCCGCGAGGTGGAAATGAATCGATGTTAATATCATTGACTACATGGCTCTGCACAGGACAGGAATATACATTTAACGGTAATGTTTACGAGAAGGTTTCGGAATGAAGTTTTTGGTCTCGGTTTTTATCGCCGCTTTTTCACTGGCGGCATTTGCGGCGAAGCTGGATGGCATCGCCGCTCGCGTTGATTCGGCCGTGATCACGGTCGGCGATGTTATGGCGGAGATACGCCGCAATCCTGACATCAGCGGTCGAATGATTGCCGCTGACGAATCGGAGATGCAGGCTCTGTATCGTGCAGCGCTCGACAATCTCGTGGAGCGCCGTCTTATCCTCAAGGCCGCCGCCGAAAAGAAGGTGGAGATCCCTGAGTGGGTCATCGACAACCAGCTGCGCGAAATCGTGAACCATTCGTTCGGTGGAGACATGAACCGTCTTCATGAGGAGATGGCTCGTTCAAAAGTTCCCATGACCGAATACCGCAACACGGTGAAGGAGGATATCCTCGTTCGTGGAATGCGTCAGCAGATGATCGAGCAGTTCGTGTCCGCATCCCCGGCTGCGATGAAGAAGGAGTTTGCCGCCCATCCCGAGAAATACCGTCAGGAGGCAAAGGTTTCGGTTCGCGTGATACTTCTCAAGCCCGGCAAGGAAGGTGATGGAGTTCCAAGCCTTGAAACGCGGTGGGCGCAGATCGGCGAAGAATTGGCAAAGGGTGAGAAGTTTTCAGATATGGCGATCAAATATTCCGCCGATTCGCATGCGAAGGATGGTGGACTGTGGAAGGATGTGAATCCGGAAGAGGCGTTCCGTCCGGAGATTGTCGATGCCATTGCGAAGCTTGATGTCGGACGGGTCTCGAACATGATCAATCTTGACGGATGGGGCTTCATCGTGAAGAAGGAATCTGAGACGAAGGCAAAGCAGATGTCCTTTGTCGAGGCATACGATAAGATTGCTGCGAACGTCCAGAAGGCCGCCGCCAAGAAGGCCTATGATGAATGGATTGCCCGTTTGAAGGATACGTCGTTCATCAAGATATATCCGATGCCTAAGGAGTAATGTCGTTAATGAATGCCAGAAACCTTAATAGGATTGTTGCCGCCACGATTCTGTCGGTGGCCGTGCTTTCGGTCGAGGCGGCACCACAGCGCGTCGCCGGTTCAGGTCCTGGTGGATATTCGCAGTGGGCAACCGACCAGTATCCGGGCTTTGACGGTCTGGACACCCTTCCCGTTCCGGAAAAGAAGGAGAATGGCTGGCTCAAGGAGTGGCTTGGTGTCGGCTCTCCGGAGGGGGCTACTGCGTTGGAGCAGATGTCTGTCGCAAAGGGACTCGAGGAGGAAGGCGAATACAAGGATGCCGTGAAGGCCTATGATGCACTTGTGCGCGAATGGCCTGCCTCTGTTGAAGCCCCCGAGGCGCAGTACCGCATGGCCAAGCTGCTGGAGACGAATCTGGGAGAATATGCCGACGCCTACGAGGAGTATGCGTATCTTCTCGATTTCTATCCAAGGGAGTGCCCTTATGCTGATGTCGTCGAGGCGCAGTACAAGCTAGTAAATCTCCTTTACGATACAAGACGTGTATTTTTAGGTATGAGTTTCACCGGCAACCGCGAGCTGCGCCAGAGCTACGAACGGATCGTCCGCCGTGCGCCGGGTGCGGCCTATGTTCCCGAGGCGATGCTCAAGATTGCGGATCTTCGCGAGCAGGATACGGATTACGAGGAGTCCATCAAGGTGTATTCTTCGCTCCGCAGCCGCTATCCCGGAACCGATGCCGCCCGCATCGCCCTGTACCGCGAGGCAAAGGCGCGTATGTGGCTCGTGCGCCGTCTCGCATACAACCTTCCCCGCTGCAAGGATACGGAGAGCTATCTCAGGCTTGCGATCAAGAACGATCCGAGCCATCCCGATGTCGAGGAGATGCGCACATGGCTCAAGGAGCTGAGCGACTATCTTGCCGAGGATGCATGGACGCGGGCGAAGTTCTACGATACGCGCATGCGTACGCGCCACGCCACGATATCTGCGTACGAGAGGTTCATCGCAGAACATCCCGATTCCAGCCATGCGGATGAAGCGCGCGCCCGCATTGCGGCGCTGAAGGACGGAAACAAGGAGGAGTCTTCAAAATGAGATCAATGCTTTTTACTGGTGCATTGCTTGCGGTGACGTTGCTTTCCGGATGCGCCGGATATACATGGGGTACGTCTGTCCCGAAGGAATACCGCAAGGTGTCGGTGCCTGTGTTCGAGAACATGACGACGGTTTCGGAGATCGGTCCGATTGTTACGCAGTACACGCTGCGTGAGTTCCAGCGCGAAGGTTCGTTCAAGATCGTCCGTCCTGAGGATGCCGTAATAGAGGTGCAGGGTGTGCTGCGTTCCATAACCCGTTCCGGCGTTTCCTATGATCGGGGAGAGGGCATGCGTGCCTCCGAG
>JAFXEA010000269.1 GCA_017521065.1 Kiritimatiellia bacterium
GATGGAGACGAATCGCGCTTCGGCGAAGTTTCCAGGCTCCTTGTTTTTTAGGCATAACTTGCTCACAGATTCCCTCGATATGCGCAGCCAGACGCTTGAGTTTTACGTGAAAATGGATGCGCCTCCAAGTTCGGACTGGATGAATCTGGTGCGGTTCAACGTTGGAGCTTCCAGTGGTGGTGATGTTGTGTATGGTGTAAGATACCGCACAAACAAGAAGTTGAGCATCCGTTTTGATGCAGTTGCCGAATCGGAGAAAATTCAATATCCAAATCATTTCAACCAAGGTGCGGAATTTGAGAACGCCAATTTGGACGACGGAAAATGGCACCATGTGGCTTTGACGTTTGATTCTGACGAAGAAAAATCGAATACCAGCATTTCATTTTACAAAGACAGGAAGTTTATCGGCACTAAAACAGTCAATGGTTTGGTGCGTACTGTTGAAAGTGGCGCCATTTCAAGCACATCTTTCTCAATAGGATCTGCGGCATTGACTGGCTATATAGATGAAGTGCGTCTTTCGCAAGGTATTCTTGATGTGAAGGACATGCTTCGTGCAACACATGTCAAACGTCCGTTTGCGATTATATTCAGGTAATGTCAATAAGGAAAATATATGTCCCTGATTTCAGCCTTGTTGTTTTGCGCGGCAAATATCCTCGCAAATGGTGATTTTGAAGCCCTTGTAGGCAAAGATGTTGCGGCATGGAATCTTCCCCGGAAACCTGTCACCTATCAGGTCAAGGATGGTGTCGGCCGCAATGGCTCGAGAGGTCTCTTATGGGACGATTCCAAGGGGGATGCGTATGTGATGGCCCGCAACCACATCGACATAAAGCCAGGGGTTTCCTATAAATTCGGAGGTTGGATAAAGGCCGAACGGCTTGGAACGCCTCGTTCATGCGTGGCGTTGTATTTCGATTGCTATTCAAAGGACGGCAAGTGGCTTGAGGGCTGCTCATCCTCGTTTGCCGCCAAGAAGGGGGATTGGATTCAGGTGTCCGGGCGAACGTGCAACATGCCGGAGGAAACCGCGTATGGCGTTCTGATGGCCTATGCTGCAAAAGGTTCGAAAGGGCGAGCTGTTTTCGACGACTTGTACGTGGAGCCGCTCAAACAGGAGCTTTTGGGCGAAATCTACACTTCCGCCTACCGCAATGCTGCGGTTGACGGCAGGGTTAAACTTTTCATTGAGGTGAACAGCTGCGCACCTGAAGCGAAGTCCCCCGGCATCAAAATGGCATTTCGTCTTCCTAAACAGCTGATGGACTGGCGTGAACTTAATACAGTCGTCAAGGATGGATATGCGACTGCAGAGGTGGATGTCTCAGAGTTGAGATTCGGGAAGTCCCCTATACAGTTCTGGGTTACGGACAACGGCAAATACGTAACCTCCAAAGTCATATATTTTGAGCGGTTCAAAGGGAAAGATCCCCGAAAGGTGTATTTCGACTCGAAAAATAGGACAATCGTGAACGGGAAACCGTTCTTCCCGATGGGCATGTATGCGTCCGAGCTTACTGAGGATGATGTGCGGCTTCTCGCGAAGGGCGGATTCAACTGTGCAATGCCGTACCGTGGGTTCCGCCTTACAGAAAAGGTTCTTGATGTCTGTTCGCAGAGTGGTCTCATGGTGATGCCGAATATTAAGGACTATCTCTATGGAGAGAGGCATTCGTGGGAGGCGATCAAGGATGCCCAGACTGGTGATGCCGTTACGGCAGAGCAGATTTCCCGCTTCAAGGACCATCCTGCAATTCTCGCTTGGTATTCGTGCGATGAAAGCGAGGCTTCGGCGGTTCCCCGTCTCCGGGAACGCCAGAAACTGATAGAGCAGTTGGATCCCGACCACCCGACGTGGATCGTTCTCTATCAGGCTCCGTATATCAGGCGATACATGGGGGCGTTCGATGTAATAGGCACGGATCCATATCCGATTGCGGACCTTGGGCAGTATCCTAAACGAAATGACGGCATAAAGCGTGTCACAAATTGGACTCGCCAGACGTATGAAGGAGTGTATGACGGGATTCGCCCGATGTGGCAGGTGCCGCAATGTTTTGACTGGGCTATCATCAAGAATACAGAGGCGGAGCGTCTCGCCGCACCGTCACGTCCTCCGACATATGAAGAAGTGTACAACATGGCGTGGCAGTGCATTGTCGGCGGCGCGAACGGACTTGTGTTCTATTCTCTCCATGATTTGAGAAGGATGGAGAAGCGTACGCCGTTCATGCAGTCGTTCGGGATCGTTTCAAGGGTCGCGAAAAACATCAGGATGTTTGAGAAGGTTTTCCTTGAAGGCAGTTCAAGGGAGCTTGCGACCGGAAATGATGATGTCGTAGCGCGAATGTGGGTGCATGGTGAGTCGCGTCTGATTGCGGTCGTCAACGCTTCCGTAAAACCGCAGACGGCAACTGTAAGGGGGAAGAAGCATGCTCTTAAACCACTTGAGGTTTCCATATTCCAGGAGATGTACACAAACAAGGTCGATACAAACAGGAAGCCACTATTCAAAGCCGGATTGATCACCGATACGCATGTTGCGAAAACCAAGGAATCGTGCAGGCATGTGAAGGCGGCGTGGGAGCTTTTTGCGAAGGCCAGGGTCGATCTTGTGGCCAACATAGGCGACATTGCCGACCATCATTATCCGAGCGGGTACAAAGCCTATCGAGAGACGGTGGACGAGGTGATTTCGGCCAATGCCGGATGGAATCCAAAAGAGCTTTACGTGTATGCATGGCATGACGCCTATGACTACAATGGTGACTTGAACAGAAGTGTACCAAGAGCGAAGGAGGCGTTTGCGGATACGCGCAGATATCTCCGGGCGAATGATACTTTTGCGGAGATTGAGATAGGAGATTCGCCGGTGCTTGTGTTTCCCCAGATGCTTCCCGGCGGCTACGCAAGGTATGAGAAGATGGTGAAAAGCGCAGTGGAGAGATATCCTAACCGTCCGGTGTTTGTGCTGGATCATGTTCCGCCACGTGGAACGGTCGGAGGCGGCAGTGGTGATGCCGAGAGAAGGCGCATATTGAACAGATATCCGTCCGTAATAGCGATCTCTGGACATATCCATGGAACCATACAGAGCAGACGTCACATATGGCAAGGGGAGTTCACCGCCGTCAATTGCGGGTGCATGCATAGGTGGGGCGGTTCGATGGTTGGACACTCCGTTCCGTCGCGAAGTTCATACAATGCGATAATCATGGAGGTGTACAAGGACTATGTGCTCTTCAGGCGCTATCCAAATGTATTCACTCCGGAAGAGTTTGAAGCTGATGATCCATGGCGGGTGGACCTTCCTTATTCCAAGGAGTCCGCGAGATATACGCCTCAGAAGCAGGCGGCGAATGAGAAACCTGCTGCATTCCCCAAGGATGCAAAGCTGTCGCTCAAGGTCATCGGCAATCCGATGAAGGCCTTGGCTGTAAGTTTTCCGGCCGCGATGGAAGCCCCTAGCCGCTATAAGATAGAGGCATTTGTGAAAGACAAGATCGGGAAGCGGGTACGTGTACTCCGAAGAGATGTGCTTGGCGATTATGATGTTTTGGAGTCAAAGCGTCCTAAGACGGTTTCATTGGAGATTTCGGCTTTGTATTTCGATCCTTGCGCAGAATACGAATTCAATGTCACGCCATGTGGTTTCTTTGATGCTGAAGGGACAAAATTGTCCGCTACGGTTGCCATGCCTCGGAAGTTTGCGGATATGGGCGGCAGAAAGATATATGAAGTAAAAGGTGCATCAGAGCAGCTTCCGGTGCTTGCTGGATGGAATGGCGTAAAGCCCATCTCTACCTGCGATAGCAATGGTGTGTACAGATGCAATGGGGGAATAGTGCGACTTCATTTGCCTGACAGTCTTTGGAACGTTCCCAAAGGAACCAAGTTCAGGTGTGAACTCGATTTTAGGATTGTAGGCGCTGAAAAGAAATCTTTTCATGTGGGTTTGGCTTGTCCACGTCCCTTGCGGTATTTGGGCCGAGCCCTTACACCGCCTGGAGATACGGGCGATGTCCGTTCAGTCATAGAGTTTTCAAAAGAGCAGGATTCGCAGTTCTTTGATGTATGCATTGAAGGCTCAAATCCTTGCACTTTTGAATTGAAGCGTCTGGCGGTCTTTCGGTACTGAATTAGAAAAGGACAATTGCATGAAAAAATCATCGGTGAGTTTTTTTAGGAATGGTGTTGCGGCAACTTTCATGTTTGCCGTGTCCATGGCGGCGGTTGCCGTTGATGTGCGCGAAAAGCATATCTTCA
>JAFXEA010000270.1 GCA_017521065.1 Kiritimatiellia bacterium
AAAGCGCCCTGACGTGTACACAGGATCCTTACGGACTCCAGCGATGTTTTCAAAATACGTGATCGTATCCTTGAAGTCGAACAGGATCAGATCAATGTCGCCGTCTCCATCGTAGTCTTCGGCCACAGTCGAAGGCTGCCCATAGACCTCAAGCGGCTGGGCGTTCTCGAGGTACATCATCTTCGCACGGGCGTATGTGCTTCCGCCCAACCCTTTAAGCCAATAGACGAATCCGCGCATTTGCACCGCAGTCCAGTTCCCTGCCTCATCATACCGGTTCTGCCATGCGTCATGGTCGCGCTCGGCGACGGAAACGACGAGATCAGCAACACCATCTCCATCCATATCCTTCAGTTGACGCATGTCGTAGCTTTTATGCCGTCCCAGAAAACCCTTCTTGATGCATGGCCAGAACACGTCCTCAACTGTCGTACCGTCAGCATACTTCGCCAACGGAAGTTTCGGCAGAACAGCAGGATCGATGCGTTCGGCCTTCGGAAACACGGGATCGGTTGCAGGGACACCCTTTCCTGCCGGATTGCGGAAAAGATAGTGGCCCACCCATGGATAGTGTCCGAAACCACTTTCCGTAACCAAATCCAGATCACCATCGCCGTCGAAATCCAGAACATGGAGGGATACTGTAGCGAAACCACCCTTCAACCACACTACGGAATCGGGGTTGTTGCACGGCAGACGCTCGAAATCCGGCGATGCGGAAATAGACGCCGCGCACAGAGCAATCCCGACAGCCAAGACATACGCATTCATCGTATAACTCCCTTCTGGGGCAGATGCGACCAGTTGCCGACGAATACATTATTCTCGGAGAAGATATTCTTTACAGGCCCACGCAAATCAAAGAAAGGCATCGGTACGGCGAGTCCGTTTTTCATCTGACAGTCGCGGATTGTCAGATTTTCAACTGTGGCCACCTTATCCACACGAATGGACGATACCGCAATCGCCTGTTCGTCACGACTAAGGTTGCGGATCGTGAGACTGCCAACATCAACAGGCCCTTCAATCCAGATCGGCGGATAGTGCTTGCGAGAATTGACGCCAATCCCTTCAGGGGCGAACGCCTTCGATGTGAAGATGTCGGACAGGACGATGTCATCAAACCGTCCGCGCGGCTTTTCGGGGAAATAATGCGTCAGACCGACGGTATACGTGTAGAATCTGCCGTGTATGTTGCGGATCGTGATGCGCTTGACATCCGCACCTGCCGACAGCAGCCTGACTGCACTGTGACAGTATTCCGCATATATGCCATCGATGTCGATGTCCGTGATGGGACCCTCATAGGCGGCGCATATACCATCGTTGGCGTTGAGAGCCACAAGATCATCAAAGCATGTGCCGCGCAGATTGGATATCTTTCCGTGATGGCAGCCTCCGTCGCAGTGGATTCCGTCCATGTTGAGCGGAATCGGATTCCATGAATCAAAATCGAACACCACACCGTCTATCACAAAGTAGGAAGTACGCGTCATCTGGAGCGAATATGTCGTCGGATTGCGAAATGTGACATCCCGAACTACAAGTCCCTCAAGTTTGTCAAAGCAGAAGATTTCGCCACGGAAGAAATCTCTCTGGAACGTTTTCGGCAAATCAATCTTGCGAGGTGGACGACAATGTCGCCCCTGATGCGGATTAGGGCTTTGCCTCGCACAATCAAGATCCCATATACCGCCGATGACGGAGATGTTCCTGTCACCCGTACGCCAGTTCCGGTTGATCAGCATATGGCAATCGGATTTCGGAGCCAATTTCACAACCGTACCTCGATCAAGACGCAGCTCCTGTCCGGATTCAAGCTCAAGGGCCCTGGATATGAGGTAGAACTTCTTTGGCGGCGGCAGATAAACACATGACCGCCCGGAATCAAGCATCATCTGGATTGCCGCCGTATCATCCGAAATCCCATCGCCGTGCAGAACAGGCTTCGCCGCAGCGGCACGTGCCTTGCAGATGCGATCAATCGATTCAAGCGCACCAGATACCCCACATAGAAAGTCGCATCCAGGTTTTGGCAAGCCGGTAGATCTCATCTCCTGATAGAGGCGGTCCGTCAAATCTGGTGCCGCACGCTCAAGTGCATAGGCAAACCAGCCTACAGGATACATCCTTGCCGTTGCAGAAGACGAAGACACGGTGCGCAGGATACGCCCCTTTTGGGCAAAGTCGGGGAAGGAATTCTTGAAACGGTGCGCAACCGCATCGGCATGCATCGCTGGCGCCAACCCCGTCCATACGGCATATGCACTTCCCCAAACATCGTGCGGCCCATTCTTCTCAGACCGATAAAGCGATGCGTTCTCATCCCAGAAGGTGCGCAGAACCATATCGGCCAAGACTTCACGACGGGCATCCAGCTTCTCTGCCTCAGCACTGCGCCCTCCTGCGACAAGCATTTCGCTCAGATAGCCAAGAGCCCGCCAGACGGTTACGGCTTCCGCAAGCGATGCCGAATCCGAGACTCTGGCGATGGCCTCGGTTAGTCGGTTCAGGACGGCGCTCTCAATGAATGTCCGTTCGTTGGTGCGCCGCCAGACACGATACACAACCTCAACCGTTCTGGATTCACGGCTGCAGAAAGAATCCTTGCAGCTGGAGATCCTAACATTTGAGTTTGTGTTCAGTGCATCAAGAAAGCCACGTGCGACCGCAACAATATCTTCACGCGGTACGAT
>JAFXEA010000271.1 GCA_017521065.1 Kiritimatiellia bacterium
AGATATATGATGCATTCGAGCAGATGAAGAAGTTTGTGCGGATGGCGAAGAAGGAGCTGATTGTCATAGATCCGTACTTTGACGATTCGGTGCTTCCGTTGATTGCACAGAAGCGCAAAGGCGTATCAGTTTTGGTTGTAAAGAGCCCGCAAAACAAAAAGCTGCATGGTGTTGATGTGGCAAAGTTCAATGCCCAATACGCCAACTCCCTCACAGTCAAGGACTCTGTCAGATTCCATGACCGATTTCTGATCATTGACCAGACAACGCTGATTCATGTTGGCGCATCATTGAACTATCTCGGCAAGAGGTGTTTTGCATTTTCCTCGCTTGATAAATCCAACATACCCGACATCCTCGCCAAGATTTGATCAGTTGGTTGATGAGTAAAGGGTGAAGAGAAAAGGGTAAAGAGATGGATAACTACACTTAAAACTCCTCCACTCACCCACTCCAAACTCACCCACTTCTCCACTTTAATGTTGACCAACAAACCACCATTGACGCCTGAGACCATCACATGCTATAAAGCATTTCATTTCCAAGGAAGATTCTATCATGCCAACAGTAATGAGCGTAAAGGAGGCAAAGGCCAACTTCTCAGGGATGCTTTCCGAAGTTGAGTCCGGGGTCGCCTCTTTCACAATCATGCGATACGGGCGCCCCATTGCACGAGTCGTTCCAATCGAGCGAACCCGCAAGATACGTCCGCTCACCGGATATGGCACAAAGATTGTCGTCAAAGGCGACGTTCAGAAGGAAATAGGTCTAGCCGATGCTCACACTATCGGATAGAGGGAGGTCATGCGGTTCAAGCGGAAGATCGTCGACAATCTGGAATGGATAGGCTACACCAAGGGATATTGATGAGGGATCAGATTTGGCGAGAAAACGGTCGTACCATCCTCCTCCATATCCGAGACGCGCACCGGAACGCGAAAACGCAAGCCCCGGCACAATCCACACCGCAACATCGCCTTCTGCGCCGGTTACTGCCCCTTCTCCTTCCAGCGCCGGCTCAAGGATACCCATCGGGCCGGCAACGAGTTCCGTCTCAGAGGAATAGGCGACGAGTCTATATGTGCCGTCACGCCATGCCGGAACGACAACCCTGCAACCTGCCGCCCAGAGCCTTTCGATCAGAAGCGAAAGATCTATCTCATCCTTGGATGCAAGATACACGGCAAAGACACCTTTCGCATCCATTGCGAGCTGCACATCCGCGCGTTCAAGAAGATGTTCGCATAACGCCACCGAATATGCGCTACGTTCATCTGGCGACACCTCGCGCCGCCGCGCTTTCATTATCTTGCGCAGTTCGCGCTTTTGATCGGTTCTATCCATAACTTAATTCATGCTCGCAGTACTGTTAGCTTATTTAACAGCATCAGCAACCGACAACTTCACCGGACCAAGCAATCCGTTCGGACGAAGAGGCCACTTTGAGGCATCGAGACGTCCTTTATATCCGTACGCTATGACATTGGCATCATAGAAATACTTCCAGTTTACACCGTTTATGTCATTCCAGCGTATGCGGTTAGCACCAGTGGATGTGACTTCGATTTCAAGCTGGTTTTCGCCCTGGACGAGCAAGGATGCGGGGAAGCGCACCTTGAATGGTGACATGAACGTAAACCCTGCATCTCTACCATTCACACGAACACGGGCAGACTGCAAAACCTCTCCAAGGTCGAGCACCGCCTCACCTTCCAATCCACCATTCCACTTGAAGTGTGTACAGTAGCGCATTGTTCCGCAGAACGGATTCTCGCTTCCATCCTCATTCACACTCCATGAAGTGAGTTTTTTCATTCGACGCTTCGACGGCAGCTCAGGTCCTCCACATACAGGCTCCACCTCCCATGCACCTTCCATTACAACGGTCGCAGATTCAACCGTTTCCCTGTTTGGAACAAAAGGTTCGCCTTCACGGACAACCAAGAACAATGACGCCCACTTTTCGAAGGAAAGCCGGAAAGCCTTCCCATCGTTCTCGGCACGACAGACTTTTCCGTTCATGGGGTCCATCAACCAGCCACAATCTCCCGCGGCCGTCGGGCGAAACGACCTGCAAACCGGGAAGGAATTTGTGTTCACAAGAAAGTAGACAGTATCATTGCCACGACGGAAACGGGTAAAGCAAATCCCTCCCTCTGGGAACGGTTCTCGTTTCGCGCCTCTATTCTTGAACCTTGCAACGGCTTCGGCGGTTTTCTTCGGCATTCGGCGGCACGGCGGGACAATGAGTTCCGAATATCGCGACAGATCAAGCTGTTGAAGCTGTCTGTCGGAAACATAATCAAACGCATACCCTTGCTCATACAGCTTGGCTGCTGCGACTCCGATGGGCTGACGCTCGAACCAGTTCGTAGCGTTATGAACACTCATGCGCATCTCAAAGCCCTCGGCATCCCACCAGTAATCACGGAGCGGCCAATACACAAGCGTGTCGTTATCAGGAGTGCACGACTGGAACATCGACTGGCAGCGTGAAAAATATGCGTTCAGATGAACGGCATCGCGCCATATCGGATTGCGGGGATTCATCTGGCTGCTTGCATAAAACGTCCATCCGGGCCATACAGCATCAACCGGAGAATAGCAGCAGCCATGGTAATAGATATGATTAACCCCAGAGAGGAAAAGCCGATCCACAAACACCTTGAAATCCTGGAGAGTCTCGGTGAAATGTTCGCCCAGCCACGTGCAGGACTCAGCCGACACAAGCTTCTTTCCCGAAACATTTGCAGCTGACGATGCAAATTTCGACACAAGAATATTCCGGCATTCTTCCGCAAACATCTCCGTCTCAGGAATATCGCACAACGCATAGAAGTCGAGCCAGTTGGCAGATGCGCCATGAGCCTCGTTTCTAGTTCCAATCCCGCGTTTATGCGCCCATTCCACCCACTTCGGGAAAGTATCTTCGATGACGATATCCGAGAGAGTTTCACGGTAATCGCACTTCACCCGGGCAATTTCATCCGGATCTCCATTTCCCGCAAACTCCTTGAGTTTATCCCGCAGATCGTATCCGCGCTTTTTCTTGAAGATGTCGAAGAACCCGGGCGTCCACCCAGCGCCATAATATTCCCATGAATCGTGATAGACGTTCAGAGGCTTTGCTGCACCCGGGGCATCAAATGCTTCCGTAAACGGAGATATAAACGCATCCATTGCCGCGCATGAGTATGGATCCATCATTGGACCGACTCCACCAAGACCGCCGCGCTTGACTTTCTGTTCGGTGAGTGACCATTTGATGTAGGGAGGCTTGCCACCAGGAACGGTCTCCACCTTCCAGGCGCCATATTCCGGCACTAGCTGAGGTCCACCGAAGCACCAGCCACTGCCCATGGTCATATCCACTCCCAGTGCATACTTTCCGGCAGTATCAACAGCCATCTTGAATGCAACCATCCAATCCGGGGAAAGATATTTCCGATATCGATTCTCATAGCCACGTGCTCCATAAATTGGAATCACATGGAATCCACCCATGCCGGCTTCCTTCATCGCCTTGCACTGCGCCTCAATGCCTTCGGCATCCACTGCACTTCCCATCCACCAGTTGTACGCCCACGGTTTCGCATCTCGCGAAACCTCAGGCCACTGCGGGGGCGCAAAAGCAACCGCATCGAGCGCCATTGCACAAATCGCTGAAAAAACAATCCTTCCATATAAACCGAAGAAGTCCGCAACAACACGGCTCTTCAGATTCTCTTCACAAATAGTCGATAGATAATAAGACTTCATGGAGTTAATTATAGCACAATACGCCTATGGCAAGATTGCACTTGAATAACTGGGGTGGGACTTTGAAAAGAGTAATAATTTTGCTTGTGAGTTGGGTTGTTTTATTAAATAGCGCAATTCTGGCAGTATATAAGATTTCATCCGCACTATAATCTTGAGAATCAGTCCAAAGCGTATTCTCATCATCCCTCGGCCTCATTACATCAGAAGCGAGAGAATTGCTCCGAATTGGAAACTACGGGGACCCCTGAAAAGGGACAGACCTTTGCGCCCCATGAAGTCGGAAGACGATGCAATGCCGCCGGTGAATATCCTCCAAATGGCATAGTGAATCTCGTCCAGACTTCTTGAACCTTTGTGGGAACATGCCCT
>JAFXEA010000028.1 GCA_017521065.1 Kiritimatiellia bacterium
AGCTCTGCTCAAAAAGAGCAACGTGTTCTTCTATGCGCAATGCTATCATCCGGTTGGTGCGAGTCTGGGATATTTCATGCCGAAGCAGGATCGTGGATGCATGCCGGCGGCATTTAAGGGATGTGCGAACTGCATTGCGTTTTCGTCTGGTGCGCTTGGTCCGCTTGCTGACGAACGCGCAATACGCCAAGGCGATTTTGGGTTTACATCTGTTGCGACATCATCCTTCCGGTATGCATCGCTTCTGCCTGGGCGCGACAATTCGGAGATGAAAGCTCCTCTCAACCGACCTGGACTTGTTGTGTCGGTTTTTCCGGATCGGGTGGAGTTCAAGCGTATACTCTTCACCACAGGCGAGGCGCTTGGCGAAGATTGGAAGATGCCGCTCAAACGCTATGGAACGCTCTCGTATGAATATAGATCGGGTGAGTCTGTCGCCCCTGAGTTTTCCGCAGACGCGAAACTGAAGATCAAGCTTGAGCGCAGAAAGATTGAAAACGGGAAAGAGAAGGATTTTGTGCGACTTGATTTCCCAAAGGCCAAGGGGAAGATGCGTCCGTTCGAATATGAAGTTACGGTGCACTGTTTCGAAGGCGATGTTGATGCCATCGTAACCCAGCGCCGGATGTACTCTCCGGGAATATTTGGTCCCGTATCGGAGGAGCCCGGAATGGTGACATTCCGTATCGACAGGAAAGAGCTCTACTATGAAGTGCCGCTTTTATATGAAATGCGGCCGGTAAACTCTTTCGGAAAGAAAGGCAGCCCGATATCTCTAACCAGGACGATCAAGGCAGATTCGCCGTTCAAAAGAGGATAAGAGATGAATTTCGAACTGTCTCGCAGGAGCTTTTTGGGTGGCGGAGCGGCTTTGCTCGCGTCTGCAACAGCCCGTTCGTATGCGGATGCTGTTGGCGCAGGGAAGCCCAACCTCAAGGTCGGCTTATTAAGTGACATCCACATCGCGTCCGAACGTACGACACGGAAGTACGTTCAAGGTAATCCGGATCGGTTCCGTCCGAGAGAGACCAAGTTGTTCGAGCAGGCGTTGGCATATTTCGATTCGCGTGGGGCGGATGCGGTTGTTCTTGCCGGAGATCTTGCCGATTGGGGTCTTGTGAGTCAGATGAAGGAGCTTACGGATTCCTGGTGGAAGATGTTTCCGGACGGACGCTCGAAGATTGACGGAAGAAAAGTCGAGCTTCTCGCCGTGTTGGGCAACCATGATGTTGCGTTTCGTGCATGGACCCAGGGCATAAACTATGCCGTTGACGCGATGGGCAAGGCTAAAGCGGCAATGCCGCCCGAAGAGATATTCATGAACGACATTTCTGGCAATTGGGAGCGTCTCTTCCGCGAACCATACTCGCCTATATGGAAAAAGACGGTCAAGGGATACACCTTCATAGGCGCACATTGGGATTCCGAACGGGGCATACCTGCAATTGAACCATATATGGCTGAGCATGGTCCTGCGCTGAAGGGAGAAAAGCCGTTTTTCTACATCCAGCATGCGCATCCGCGGAATACGTGCTTCGGTCCCAATGTTAGCGGACGGGATGCCGGATATTCGACACGTGCTCTTGAGCCTTTTCCAAACGCTGTCGCGATTTCGGGACACGCACATCGTTCATTGACTGATGAACGCAATGTTTGGCAGGGTGCGTTCACATCGATCGGAACAGCATCCCTTGATTCGGTGCAGCTGGGGGGCGCTCGCGAGAACACTAAAGCCAAAGCCCGTAATCGCCGTCGCTCCATGGCGAATGTTCCGGTGATAGGTCGCGTGTTCGAAAAAGAGATTACCTTTGCGGCGCATGGCATTTTCATGAGCGTATATGACGGTTTCATCGAACTTGAACGCCGTGAATTTGTGCATGGCAAGAGTGCAGGTTCAAACTGGGTGGTTCCGGTGCCGGCAGGGAAGAATCCGCCATTCTCTTTTGAGGTCCGGGAGAAGGCCGGTCAGAAGCCGGGACCGTTCCCGGAGGGTGCAGAGGTGCGAGTGGTCCGCAAGAAAGGATCCGTGCATCTGGAGTTTCCTCTTGCCAGAAATGTTGAGGGTTCATCCCGCGCCCTTGATTATGAGATAGAGGCAATTGCGGAGGAGGCGGATGTAAAGCGTACTTTGTTCAGGCGATTCGTAGCTTCTCCCGGCGCTATGTTGGCCCCATCCGACGAAAAGGGTCCCGGCATGGTGGATTTCATCAATGATCTCTTTCCGAAGGGCGTTGATGTGCGCTTTGCGGTACGGGCGCGTGATGTGTTCGGCGGCTTTAATGAACCGATATTCGGAAGTCTTGGACGCGTGATGAGCGCAGGGGTGTCGAATCGACACACTCGCAGATGCTGGAAGGCGTTCGACGCGGTTACGGTTGATGCCATCGACGGATTCAACCGGAAGGTGGATACAGGCATTGATGAATATGGCGGCTCAGGAGTCAAGGCGGCGGAGGCGACAGGCTTTTTCCGCACACTGAAGAAGGATGGACGCTGGTGGCTTACTGATCCTTTGGGACATCTTTATATCAGCAAGGGCGTTGCCGTTTTTACGCCTGGAGGATCGTCGCGCCAGAAGAAGTGCCTTATGGATAGATTCGGTTCCACGACCAAATGGGCGACGGACGAGCTTAGATTCCTGAGGGGGGTTGGCTTTAATTCTCTTGGAGCATGGTCTAGGTTTGGACCGATAATCAAGGAAGACATTCCTGAAAAGATCCCATACACGGTGATTGTGAACGTGATGTCAAACTATCTCAAGTATCATCATAAGCGTATGGATGTTCCAGTTGCGCTTGACGAGAAGTTTGATGCGTTCCTTGACAGCAAAATGTCTAACATCAAGAGATACGCTAATGATCCGTATCTGATAGGCTATTTTGTCGATAATGAATTGCCATGGAAGGAGAAGGCTCTTTCGGGTTGCTATGAGGCGTATCTCTGCAAGGTGAAGGCTGCGCTGCGCAAGTATGATCCGAACCATCTCTATCTTGGATGCAGGTTCAACAAATGGGATCATGAGCTTGGAAGGGAAGATATGCTGAGGATCGCAGGAAAGTACATGGATGTAATTTCCGTGAACCATTATGCGCATTGGCAGCCAGATGTTGAGACGCTCAGGAAATGGGAGAGGTGGTCAGGGAAACCAATCATGATCACGGAATTTTATGCAAAGGGAGAGGATTCCGGATTGCCCAATGCAACTGGCGGAGGCTGGTTGGTGCGCACTCAGGATGACAGAGGCATATTCTATGAGAATTTCGTGAACGAGCTAATGAAAAGTAAGGTCTGTGTTGGATGGCATTGGTTCAAATACATGGACAACGATCCGACAGACCTCAAGACGGATCCGTCCAACCGCGACTCCAATAAAGGTGTGGTGGCCTGGGATTTCAGGCGTTATGACCCGCTTCTTGCCCATATGAAACGGATGAACTCTCACGTTTATGGGTTGGCAGGGTTTTATGAAAAATATGACAATTAGAAATCTTTTCTTCTCTTTTTCAATAATCGTTTGTGCGTTCACCGCATCTGCGGTCGGACGCAGCGCGAAACTTTTTGATGTTGAGGATGCGGGGCGTTCTCTTAGGATGAGACAGTCAAAGGGTACGCTTGTGCGAGTGAAGGACAAGAAGATAGTCGATGAGGTGTTGGAGATACGCTCGCGTCCTTATCCAATAAGGCTCAAGTCCCATGCCTATAGGGCAATGGAGGCAGGGGCGGAATATGTAGAGACCTCATTTGTGCTCGGTGACGCGTTTGATATTCCGCTTCATGATTCCGGCGTGAAGATGATATTCAATTGCACCAATCTTGTTGATGTTCAGGCATCGGTTGAACTTGGTGCAAAATACATCCGCACATGCGAACCTGAAGCTGTGATCAAGCGCTTAAAAGAACTGGATGCGCAATACAAACGCCCTGTGCATCGCAGTGAATTCCGCATCCGTGACCCGTATGTGTTCGCCGATTCCGAAACGAAAACATATTACCTTTACGAAACAAAGTCACCGTATTTTGGTGCGCCGTTTGCGCGAGGCGTGAATGTCCGCATGTCCAAGGATCTTGAAACGTGGTCGCCCCTCAAAGAGGTCATGAGCGTGCCGACGAACATCCGATGCCGTACGGTGTGGGCTCCGGAGGTGTTCAAGCACAACGGATCGTATTATCTTTTCACCACACTTTCGTTCTATCCTTCTCCTGAAGACAATATTCCGATTCTTTCCGACGATCCGAACTGGAAGCCTACCGACAACGTGAAGCCAGGCCGGCGCGGCACATGGGTGTATAAGGCTAATTCGCCTCTCGGGCCTTTTGCGCCGGTTTCGGACGGATCGCTCACCCCCCGCAACTGGATGGCTCTTGATGGGACGCTGCTTGTAGATGATGGCAAGCCTTACATGGTGTTCTGTCATGAGTGGGTGCAGACGAAATGGGGTCGCGTGGACATTGCAGAAATGGCACCGGATTTTTCGCGCTTCATAAGCGA
>JAFXEA010000272.1 GCA_017521065.1 Kiritimatiellia bacterium
GACTAAGTTTGATGATAAGGGCCGTGCCACGTTCCGCGTAGGCAAGCCGAAGAACGAGAACTGCCTTGCGTGCCATTCCGCCGCCGAGGCCGATGTGAAATCCTGCGAGATGACGGGTGATGTACATCTTCAGCGCGGTATGCGTTGTATAGACTGTCACCGTAACGGCATGGATCACCGTATGGAGACCAAGAGCTGCGCCTCCTGCCACATGGAGAAGAATGGCGAGGGACCGAAGCCTGTCCATGCCGGAATTCCGCTCGTCCATTTCCAGAAACTCTCTTGCACAGTGTGCCATTCTGGTGTTACGAAGGATGGCCGCCGTTCTCAGGTGCGCACCATGCGCGCCAACCGCATCGGAATCTACGGAAGGGCCCAGTGGGCGACGGATCTTCCGTTCATCGAGGAGCCTTTCGTCCGCAAGAACTCAGAAGGCAAGGTCGAGCTTTGCCGCCGTGCCGCGCTAGAAGGTTCCAACTACGTCTATTGGGCGTTCGCGCATGACGTGAAACCTGCCCGCATGGCCCGTGGCGCGGCTCCCGACCGTTGTGCGGCATGCCATTCCATCAAAAGCGACTTCTTCGATGGCTATGACGATCCCGTTTATTTCACGGCATTCAATCTTGCGTTTCTTGGACGTCCGATGTTCAAGGTGGTTCTGTGGTGCGTGTTCGCGCTTCTGTGCCTCTTCACCGCCGCTGCCGCCGCGCATATGATCAACCGCTTGTCCAAAAAGGTTTCCGGCACCACCTCGCACTTCCTATGGGGTGCGTTCAAGTGGGTCGTCAATGTCGGCTTTGCTCTCGCCGCCATCTACCTTGCCGTGTCGGGCATCATCGGATGGGTCGCAGGTGGGATGACTTGGTGGTGGCTGATGCTTCACATGGTTGCAGGCGGTGCTTTGGCTGCCGCCGTTGCGGTGATGGCGGTTCTGCGCCACGGTGACCATCTGGAGCGTCCTGTTGCGATGGGTGGTTGGGCGGTATGGCTTGTTCTCGCCGCGGCAACGGTATTCACAGCCGTCATGCCGATGATGTCGGTGTTTGGCAGTGACGGGCAGGAGTTCCTGCTCTGGGCGCACCGCATTGTTGCGCTGGTGTTTGTCGCCGTCTCGGCTGTGCTCTGCGCTGTCGCAATCTGGAAGCGGAGGTAAGCGTAATGCGCAGGCTCCTGTGCATCGGCGCTTTCCTGGCATTCTGTTGCGGCTGTGCGACGACTGTCGTAAGGGAAGAACCCAACAATGTCGCAATGGCTGAGGCTTTGCTTGCCGGCGTCAAGGGTACGGTCGTGCAGTCCGTCAGCGGTGCATGGAAGGATGAGGCGTTCGCTGCCGAATGTGTCCTCAAGGGAGACGGAAACAGATTCACTGCCGTTCTGCTCGCGCCGCAGATGCGTCTTGCCACGCTCACGATAGAGAAACCGCACACGATTCGTTGGGAACGTGCGCCGCAGCTTCCGTCCTCGCTTGATCCTGAGTATGTGATTTTTGATCTTGCGCTTGTCACTTTGCCTACCCCTCAGCTTGCAAAGGCGCTTGGAAAGGATTTCAGGGTTGAGGAGACGTCAGACGGCAAGCGGCGCAGCATCGTGGATGTGAAGCGCGGTGAACTCCAGTCGGTCCGGCAGGTTCTGCCTGACGGCGATGTGTATTTCCGCAATGCGCGGTATGGATATGAATTCACGGTGAAGACGGTGTCTCATGAGGATTGAAGGCGTTGATATCGAAGCCGTATTTGGATGCGTTCCTGCGAATGCAGTGGACAATGTGGCCGGACTGACTGCGCTTGTCGGTGAGGAAAAGGCCGAATCCATAGTCAAGGCGACGGGGTTCACGACGCGCCGTGTCGCATCAGAAGGGACGGATGTGATCGATCTCGCGCTTCCGGCTGCGAAACGTGCACTTGAAGGGACAGACCCTGCGGATATCGGCGGCATAGTTGCTGTGAGCTTCTCAAGCCGAGACCGTTTTCCTGCGCTTTCTGCTCGTCTTCAGCATGCGCTTGGTCTACCGACATCCATTGCCGCATATGATGTTTCGATGGCATGCAGCGGTTGGGTGTATGGGCTTTGCTCCGCCGCGCAGATGGTGAGGCTTACCGGAAAGAAGGTGCTGCTGGTTGATGGCGACGTGCAGAGCTTATGGACGGATCGCTCGGACGCAAATACGCTTGCGGTGATGGGAGATGGTGCGTCTGCGACGCTTCTTGCGCCCGGTGATGGAGTTTGGGATTTCGCCTTCTATACGGACGGCGGCGGCGCGGACGCGCTTCGCTGCCGCGAGACCATATCTATGGACGGCTTCGGCGTATTCCGTTTCGTCGCGGGACCTGTCAGGAAGTTTCTGACTTCATTCATTCAGGAATCGGAGCTTATTGTGGGGACAGACCCTGTGTTCGTGCCGCATCAGGCGAACATGTACATGGTGCGGCAGCTTGCCGATGCCTTGAAGTTGAGGGAACGCACCATTGGCAGCGGCGCGAAGTATGCCAATACTGGTTCCTGCTCTGCTGCGTTGTCCATGGCCGATGGAATGGACGATCTGTCGAGTGCTTCTGGGCGGACGCCGGTTCTCATTGCCGGATTTGGTGCAGGACTCAGTGCCGCCGCTATCGCAACCAGTGTTGGCGCATACAGGAAAGGCGTGGTGGAGGTTTGACGCCTGTTTCCGAGAGGGAGTTCCGCGAAACACTTGATGCGCTCGGACTGAATCCGGAGCGGGGCGAATGGGATTCCATCCGTCATTTCAATCTTGTGATGGAACTTGAGGCACGTTGGGGCGCAAGCGTTCCGATTGAGGACGTCGAAAAGCTTAAAACCTTTTCCGACTTCTATTTCCGAATTCCCTGCCGTCCGGCGAAAGTGTTTGCCGTCGATGCGGATAACACTCTTTGGAAGGGGATCGTAAGCGAAGATGGTGCGGAGGCGGTCGAGCCGTATGTGGGGTTTCAGTGTGGACTCAAGGCACTGCGCTCGAAAGGCGTGATGCTTGCGCTTCTCAGCAAGAACGATCCGCCGTCCGGCGGTGCTTCGCCGATAGAGAAGGTGTTCGCAAGAGAGGATGTGCCGCTTTCGATCGATGACTTCTCATTTATCGGCGTGAACTGGGAGCCGAAGGCCGGAAATCTTCTTGCCGCCGCGAAGGCTTTGAATGTCGGAACGGACAGTTTCGTTTTCGTGGATGACAATCCTCATGAACGCGCCCAGATGAAGTCCCATCTTCCGGAAGTCATGGTGCCGGGCGATGTAGAGTCCTGGATCGCAAAGGGCATGGAAGGTTTTACGGAAGAGCTTTCGTCCTCTTACTTTGTTGATGCGGGGAAGACGGAGGAGGATATCCTTCGCGCTCAGCGTCCGGTGATGATATTACCGTCTGGCGGACTTGATAACGAGTTCTCCAAGGCTGACTATCTGAAGACGCTGGAGCTGAAGGTCTCGCCGTCGCTTGCGGTCGAGGCGGACATTCCGCGTCTTGCGCAGATGGCGGGTAAAACGAACCAGTTCAACGCCACCACGATACGCAGGACCGAAGATGATTTCCGCAGACTGCTTGCGGATGCATCAAAACGTGTGCATGTGTTCCGGCTGAGCGACAGGTTCGGTGCGATGGGGATTGTGTGCTATGTCATAGCGGATGTCGTTTCGCACCGTATCACCGATTTCGTTATGAGCTGCCGGGCGATGGGGCGCACCCTTGAGTTTTTCGCTCTGCGCCATGTGTGTGCTGCGCTCGGCGTTGAACCGTCTGCGGTGTGGATCGATTTTTGCCGCACGGAGAAAAACGCGCCATTCGCCGCATTTCTTGAACGCGTCGCCGCAGGCGACACCGCCACATATTGCAGTTGTGGCACTTAGGGTTCTGTCGGAATGATTGTGGAGTGTATGAAACAGATGGAGACTGAATGACGGCGGCAATAGTTGCGTTATCTGTGCTTTTTGTGCTATCGGCATTTTTCTCAAGTGCGGAGACCGTGCTCTTTTCGTTGACGGGCGCACAGCGCGCCCGCATAAAGGCGCGCGATCCGGCGGCGGATGTCCGTATAGGGCGGTGCCTCAACGATCAGGCCGCACTGTTCTCCACATTGCTTGTCGGAAACACTTTCGTCAACTTTGCCATATCAACGCTTGGATACTACTTGTTTTCCGGTTGGCTTCCTTCCGGCGGTTGGCTCGCTGTCCCTGTCATGACGCTGCTTCTGCTTCTTTTTGGGGAGATCACCCCGAAACGTCTGGCGCTTAAGTACACTGAGGAGATTGCGCCGCTTTACGCGCAGATGCTCTGGTTCTGGCGCGGGATATTCACGCCGTTCAATGCGGTGCTGAGGATGAGTTCTCGTGCGTTCTCTCCGATGCTTGCCCGCGAACGCCGCGCATTGTCGGATGGAGAGCTTGTATCAGTGATGGAGTCCGCAGCCGAAAGCGGTGAGATGTCCGTTGCGGATGCAAAGATGGTGGAAGGGGTGTTGCGCCTTTCCGAACTTTGCGCAAACGATGAAATGACGCCGCGCGTGGACATTGTCGGGTATGATGTCGATCTGGGTGAGGCGGAGCGAGCTGCGGCGCTCGCAAGCTCGAAACACCGCTATCTTCCGGTGTTCCGCCGCACGCCTGATGCAATTGAGGGAATTATCGATGTTGATACGGGTAAAATCGAGGATGCCCTTTTCGTTCCTGAGACGGTTGCGTTGGATGATCTTCTTGCGACTTTCGCCAAGAGCGGCAAGCCTCTTGCCGTGGTGATGGATGAATATGGCGGTACGGCTGGAATCATTTCGGTGGATGATGTTCTTGAGTTGATTGTGGGACCTGGAGTGTTCCGCAATCCTGACGCAGAGCCTGGCATTGTCCAGAAGGCGCAGAATGTCTGGGAGATCGACGGCAAGGCGAGTCTGGACGAGATAAACCGTACGCTCAACATCGAGCTTGAGGCGGAAGATGCGGATCGTCTTTCGGGCTGGGTGCAGTTCCATGCAGAGCGGATTCCCCATGTAGGACAGCAGATTGAGGCGGATGGCTGCCGTGCTACAGTGCTCAGACGCCGCCATCGCCGTGTCATGTCGGTAAGGCTTGAGGTTCTTGAGCGTGACAGCTCCGACAGCGACTGGGAGCTTATTGCCGAAACGGATGAAGAGGTCGTACGCACGGAGGAGGATTCGTGATGACAATATTCCTTTTGTTTTTCGCTGCGGTCACGGCGTTGGCATTCTCCGCGTTTTTCTCCGGAACTGAAACTGGCTTCCTTTCCGTGGGGCGTGAACGTATTTTGCACCTTGCCCGTGAAGGCGGACGCAAGGCGAAAATCGTACAGGCTGCGCTTGCGGACATGGGACGCACGACCACTACATTGCTTATCGGAAACAACATCGCAAATGTTTCATATTCGTCTGCGACTGCCGCCCTTGCCACAGAGCTGTTCTCGAAGGATTCAGTCGCGAACATCGTGTGGAGCCTCTTTGCGGCGTTCCTCGTACTCTACACTTCGGAGTTCATGCCGAAGCTTCTGTGCTCCGCAAGGCCGCTCAGGAGGTCTCTGCTTCTGGCGGGGCCGTATAGCGTGATATCCTTGGCGCTCAGTCCGCTTACTGCGGCGGCAATGAAGTTTACGGACATCTTCATGCCTGACAAGGATTCGAAGTACAGTCTCACGACATCGGATCTAATGCGCATTCTTGAAGACCGCAAGGACGGTGTATGCCTTTCAGATATTGAAAGCGCACTAATCACGAAGATACTCGTCCAGCGGGTGAAGGGCAGGGAGATAACACCGGAGTCCCTCCTTTCCGCCCTCAAGGATGTGGATTGATCGGTTAATTCAGGTGGATAGCCATAAGAATAGACATGTCCATATCCGTTGGCGATAGGCTGTCGGAATTGCGGTTTATCTGGATTGGAGGGGCACAGTTCGGGCTTATCTGCGAAAAAAGAGGAGTAAGAGTTGCTCCTCCTGTATGTTTCGATATGCTATAATATGCGGCATGGAAATGAAAGTGTTCAATTCGCTTACGCGGCGCGAAGAGCCGCTCAAGCCGCTCGCTGACAATACGGTCCGCTTCTATACGTGCGGACCTACCGTGTACAATTTTGCCCACATCGGCAACTTCCGCGCCTATACGTTTGAGGATATCCTCCGCAGGGTAATCCAGTTCAACGGCATGAAGGTGAAGCAGGTGATGAACCTCACAGATGTCGATGACAAGACGATCCGTGGCGCAAATGCCGCCGGAGTGCCGCTCACTGACTACACGAAAACGTACAAGGATGCCTTCTTTGCGGATCTCAAGAAACTCAATATCGAATCCGCAGAGATGTATCCAGCCGCTACGGACCACATCCCCGAGATGATCGATCTGGTGCAGAGCCTCATCGACAAGGGTGTGGCGTACAAGAGTGATGATGGCAGCGTGTATTTCTCTGTCACGAAGTTTCCGGGATATGGCAAGCTTGCTCACATCGATTTCGACAACCAACGCACCGGTGCGCGCTGCGCCGCCGATGAGTACGACAAGGAGAATGTCGGCGATTTCGCACTCTGGAAGGCGTGGGAGGAGAGTGATGGCCCTGTGGGCTGGGATTCTCCGTGGGGACGAGGGCGTCCGGGCTGGCACATCGAGTGCTCTGCGATGTCCATGAAGTACCTTGGCGAGACGTTCGACCTCCATACAGGCGGCATCGACAATCTTTTCCCGCACCACGAAAACGAAATTGCCCAGGCGGAGGCCTCCACTGGCAAGGAATTCGTGAAGACGTGGATGCACTGCGCCCACCTCAAGGTGAACGGCGAGAAGATGAGCAAGAGCGCGGGGAACTTCTTCACGTTGCGCGATCTCATAGAGAAGGGCTGGAGCGGACGCGAAATCCGCTATGTGCTCGTGAACGCCCACTACCGCCAGGGACTGAACTTCGCGTTCAGTGCGCTTGAGGATGCCCGCAAGTCTCTCTCTCGCATCGATACGTGCGTAGAGGCTCTTGAGAAGCTTGCCGCGCAAACCGCCGCCGCGGATGCACCCGAATTTGCGGTCAAGGCGCTTGAAGATTTTTCCGCCGCCGTAAACGACGACCTTAACGTTCCGAAAGCGTTCGCCGCGCTTTTCGAGCTTGTCCGCCATGCGAACGCATGGATGCAGGGCGACGCTCAGCCCGCACAGGCCGCCGCAGTTCTTGATGTTTTCAAGCGCATGGATTCCGTTCTTGGCGTCATCTTCTTCGGCAAGGCTGAAAAGGCAGATGTGCCCGCAGAGATTCAGTCTCTTCTCGATCAGCGCGCCGAAGCCCGCAAGGCGAAGAACTGGGCGGAGAGCGACCGTCTGCGTGACGAGATTGCCGCTGCCGGATGGATCGTCAAGGATTCCAAGGATGGTCAGAGCGTCACTAAAAAGTGATCGGACTGTGCAATGCTTGACAGGGATGACTTTCTCGGCCGGGTTGCCGACATACTCGAAGTTCCGGACGTAACGCCGGAACTCGAGTTTCGTACTGTGCCTGGCTGGGGATCGATGATGGGCTTTGCGCTGTACATCATGCTTGAGGATGAATACGGAGTAAAGATCACACCAGAACGCTTTAGAGGGTTGAAAACATTAGCAGACCTTATGTCCGAGGCGGGTTGTATCCAATGAAGAAGGAACCGTCCGGCGGGAGTAAAAAAAAAATCATTGTTTTACCTCTTGCAGTGGATAACGATATGTAGTATAATACGGCTTCCTTTTTTAGGGCATACAAGGCCATTATAGCTCAGTAGGTAGAGCACTTCCTTGGTAAGGAAGAGGTCGGCAGTTCGATTCTGCTTGATGGCTCCATTCGCCCGAAGAAGGAAAGAAGACAAGAAATCACTCACAGGAGACCAGTAAAATGGCAAAGGAAACATTCGATCGCGGCGGTAAGCCGCACGTGAACGTCGGCACAATCGGCCACGTCGACTACGGTAAGACCACCCTTACGGC
>JAFXEA010000273.1 GCA_017521065.1 Kiritimatiellia bacterium
CTGCTTTTTGCGGTAGGCGAGGAAGACGCCAAGCACGGCACCGCCGCCGGCAAGCAGGCCCACCACAGAGCCCACGATCGCGGCAATCAGGGGAGCGCGCGCCTTTCTTGCCGCCTGCCGTTCGGCATAGCGCTCGGCAACTGCGGCACATTCGTCAAAGAAGGCAAGAGCACCCTGTTCGATATTGCCTGATTTCAAATTGCCGTAAACGGCATCTGCATCAAGCACGGCGTCGATGTCAGTTTCCGCATCCCAGCAGACGCGCGAATAGACATAGTAGTTGAGGTAGTTGAACGAGAACCTGTCCGACTCGGATTCGGCAAAGCATCCGAATATCTTGTCGGAAAACCTCTTGTAGTACGAGCCCCATGCATGCATGGAGAGCTGGGGCACGCCGTCGAAGTCCGGCCCGACGCTTGGATGTTTCGCCGCATACGTCCAGAGCCACACCTTGTGTCCGAGCTTTCTGCACCAGTCGCCGACGACCTTCTCCTCGCGGGCGACCTGTCCGTCACGGCCTGTAGACCATGGACCTTGAACTGCGACCTGGATGTAGATGTTCGTCGGAAGGTCAAACGCAGGCGGCATCTTGGCATCGCCGTAGGCCATCTGGGCGACCGAGCCGCCAACGCCCTCGTCCTGCAGGCGCTGTGCGATCTTCGCCGTCGCCAGCCATACGACGTTCTCGCTTCTCTCGCGCGCGGCGCGGCACTTATCGCAGGCACACTTCGGCATGCCGTCCTGCGGCATGATGTCGGCTATCTTGTTTTTCAGGTCAACGTTGACGCCCCACCTTGCGAGCGAAATGCCGCGTGCGGCCGGATCCTCGCCCGAGAACGCCGCCTTCACGTCCTCGTATATCTCGTCCACGACAGGAGAGCTCCAGCAGAGATGCCCCGGGAACTGCGCACTCGGATCATTGTGCCGCGATCCATTCGTCTTGAGCGAGAAGTACTCCGGATGCGTCTTGCCGAAGCGACTGAGATAGCAGAACTGATTCGAGCCATGGCAAAGCGGTATCCGCCGCGAACCCATCCTGAGACGAAGCCAGGCAAGCGCCTTCATCCGACAGCTCTCGGCGTCATTACTGTCTTTCCCGAACCAGTAGGCCTTGCTTCCTATGTACCATTCGCGCACAAGGAAGTTCGGCGTCACCACGCGGTTAAGCGCGGGGACGTCAATCTCCGACTTGCTTGGCACAATCGTGCCGAGCTCTCCGGGGAAGTAGAACCGAACGCCGGCGAACTCCTCCAGGAACGCATAGACGGCGAAGAGCGAAGCATGCTGATGCTGATAGCCGCCAGTCTTCAGCTGCGAGGCTATGCCATTGCCCGGATCGTCAACGCCCAGCAGATATATGCGTTCATCGATTGCGCGCATCAGGTACGAGTCCCATGGATGCACCGCGGGGTCAAGCCCCTGCTCGTCCGACCACTTGCTCCTTCCCACGAATATGTTCGCCGCCCCGGCCTTCGGCTCGCGGACAATCGGAATCTCCGCGCCGAGGGATTGCGACAGGAAAGACGAAAGCTCTTCCGCCGCGAAGACCACGTTTGGTACGGCGTCCCTGGAAACCACAACCTGGGTATTTGTCGCCGTCAAGACGACAGCCAGCATCAGCGAACCGATTACCATCCTCGCAACCTCCTTAACGCACAATCAGGATAAAACCTGGCTTGACATACGTAACGCTCAATCCCGTTGAGTTTGCCCGAACCCTGTATTCGGGTGACTCTATTCCGTTTATGAAAACTGTCCATCTGGAGAGATTCGCAAGGCCCGCAGCAGAGAGATCAGCCGAGAAGGCTTGCGTTTCTTTCTCCGTAAAGTTCGTAAGATAAATCGTACCTGTCGCGGCAAAGGCGCAGTTGTCGATGTTGCCGAGACCCTGCGAGGCGTCAATCGTCAGTGCGTTGATCGTAACGGCGTCGCCAATCGTCTTCAGCGTCGTGCCGGAACGAGTCTTCACGTAGCCGAGTCCGCTCGGCAGGACGGCGTAGTTCGCCTGATTGCTGATGACGAGCGCGCCGCCCTGGATATCGACGCCGCCGGTAAAGGTCTGGTTCTGGTTCAGGATCCATGTTCCCGTGCCGCGCTTTTCGATGCGTATCGCGCCTGCGTTCTCGGTGACGTTGCGCGTTTCGTTTACGCTTGAATTGCTGCTTTCGAGGACAAGCGTGTTCAGCGCAGGCGCGTCACCTCCCTCGGGCAGCGGCTCGGACGCTATCAACCCGATGATGAAGTTCTTCGCCGTCTCGTTCTTGAAGCCGCCCTTGCCAGTCAGGGCGAACGAGCGGTTCTGGCAGTTGACATCTTCGCTTCCCACATATTCCAGAATGCCGCACTGCTCAAGGTCGTCCGCCTTGCCAAGTCGAATGGCATAGTTGACCGGCGACGGCGCGTTGGCGACGGTCCCCTTGTATGCATAGCCGCAGAACCAGTTTTCGTTCGTCAGCCATCCACAAGAAGTGTAACCACCGTCAGAAGCACCAATGGCCTTGATTCTGGTCATTTGGAGAATGCCGTTTTCTATCATCATTCCGCCAAACTTTGTATTGTACGAACCGTTCACTTTCCATGTGCCAGAACCTCTTTTCGTCAGCATGAACCAGCCTGTATTGGTGCCACTTTGATTGACAGTCGGCTTAAAGCTGCACGGGTCGGCATGCGCGCCCTGCAAAATGCACGAGAGAACCTTGTTGCAATACACCTGAAGCGAGCCCTGATATGTGAACTTGCCGTATTCGCCACCGTCAAAAGTCAGCGTATAGGTTTCGTCCGAATTGTCGCCGAAATACCGGAAACCACGGGAACTTGTCTTTTCGCCGATAGCTTCGTCGATCAGATTCATCAGGGTCAATCCACTGTAGACCGCAATGTCGCCTGTATTGCCTATCGAGGATGTAGTCGCATTGTTGTCGCCCAGATCAGAGAAACCAAGCACGCCATTTTTGTACGCCA
>JAFXEA010000274.1 GCA_017521065.1 Kiritimatiellia bacterium
CCCGTGGCGGTATTGTTGGACGAGGCGACCATGACATATTCGCACGTCGCGGACTTCGATCACGAGGCAGCGCAGAAAGATTGGGATAACGCCGCGAGCGCCAGAGTAGGCAGAAAAGCCAAAACACAGGCGGAAAAGGATGCCGAAAAGGAAACCCGCGAGAAGGAAAAGTCCGAGCGGATGCGCAGGAAACTAGACGATGGCTGGCGAAAGATGCAATCCATTGTCCGGGACGCCGTGGATTCAATCACCTTCAAGGCGCTTCTTAAAGAGCATTCCGGCGTGACTACGAATGCCTGCATAGATGAATATGTGCGTTGTAGAACCGCTGAATGGAAAGAAAAGAAGATCAGCGACACGTTGATTGCCGAAACACCTGAAATGGTGCTTCGCGATGACGGAACGCTTGCAGAGAAGTCAAGGCGCAAAGGAGGGAAGACTCTCAAGGGCACTCCAGTCGCTATCGCGGGTTATCTCGACAGGGTTAGACGAGGGGAGGATGCATGACGGCATTCAATCCCCCATCAATCCCTTTAGCCCCCTGTTTCCTCCCATCTACGGGGAGCAGGGGGGTGAATATTATCATTACCCCCCGCGTGGGTATAAGTATACTATACCCCGCGTGGGGCGTAATAAATATAATCACATTGACAACCGGGAAGGAGTCCAAGAGGTGAGAGACAATCAATGGCTGGTGCAAGCGTTTGAACGTTGCATTTCGGAGTTTCCGACAGGCCGCGGACACCGCAATTGCAGGTTGCTGCCGCGTGCGGCGTGCCTTGCGGTAAAATTGGGCGTGGACGAGTCGACATACGTAGAGCGCATACGCGAAGTCGCCCCGGACATGTCGGCGTATGACATCCACAGGGCATTTAGGACTGCAACGCACAAGGTAAAGCCGAATGGTGCAGTCGGCGGCACCTTTTCTCAATGGCGACAGCATTCTCGCTCGGAGAAGCAACAACCGTGTACGCAGAAAGGTTTCCCGCGTCATGTGCAAAACACAATCGCCGCAGGACGAGATGTACGGACATTTGAAGAGCTGATGCGCCTTTCGCCTGAACCTGTTGCCGACATGCTGCCGGAGGAACAGGCATGGCATCAGCTTAGGCGTCTATTTCCGGACGATAACGCGATGGTGTACATATTCAGAAATGATCCGCCCATGCCCGGTGTTCTTGGCCGCTCGGTCAGGTCCGCAAGGGACTGGCTTGATGAATCTCATGGACAGTCACCAGTTTCGTTCGGGGAACTTGTTGTGCCAAATCCATTTTCTGGTGAGCTGGGGAGAACCACCGAAGGTCGTCCGTCGTATGTCGCACAGTCCTGTCTCGCTTCGTTACGGCACATGATCTTGGAGTTCGATGAAATGCCCCTTGCCGAGCAATGCTCGTTTTGGGCTGGATTCATTCGCAAAAGCAAAATACCACTTCTTACGCTCGTCTATTCTGGAGGGAAGTCGATTCACGGATGTATAAACATTGGCGCGGTTGATGTCGATCAATGGCACAGGAAGCGCGATCAAATAGAGGTGTTGTTTGCTGCCGACGAGAATCATTCGTTTCGTGCCGATACGCAGGCGATGCGTCCTAGGACGGGCACTCGTCTGGCCGGTGCGACACGCAGCGGCAACGGCAATCTACAGCGCTTGCTTTGGGCTTGCACATTGGGGCAGGCGAAGCAGGCCAGTCAAATTGCGGCCAGCGGAATCAATTCAACGGTTCCTCCCTGGGGCAATTCAAAGTGAGGGCGCGGGAAGGAGCTGGACTGTATATCCAACTTTCTTTCGTCCGTGAAAAAAAGAAGGGTTGCGGAAAAACTATGTTTTACGGGGGTTCGGTGCATTGCCGCAGTGTTCAGAGTCTCAACTTTAATCATAAGGGAGAATAGGGATGAAATCGAAGATCGAGGAGGGTTTGGCGACATCGTTGGGGCTAAACATAGTGATGCGCAAGGTGGATGGCAGACGGGCGTATGGCATCATTGGAGTCGCTTACGACCTTTGGGAGGCGACAGTAGCGGCTGCCTTGCCGCCGTTCATAGTCATCACCCCTCGTCCTGGGGTCAGAAATCCGGCCGTGACTGGGATTGCCGACCTTGTGCTTTCCGTCAGGAGGGCGTTCGGGCGATACTCGGCATACGGGTGTCTGGCGCTGTCGGCAGTGGAACGGATGCGGCTTGTGTCGCGCCAGGTGCCGTTTCTCGTCGCAGACCGGCAAGTATACCTCCCGTTCCTCGGAATCGCACTGAGGGGCGACAGCGTCGCTGTGTCGCGAAGCTGGCTCGGCGCTGCGGCGCAGGGAATCATTTACGCTTGGCTGAGCGGCAGGCTTGGCGACGGATTCCGGGAGCGTGACATCATCCGGGAACTTGGATGTTCGCGGGCATCGGCCTTTCGCGCGATGTCGGAACTGTCGGCGTTCGGGTTGATCATGCGTTCCCCGAATGGATGTTCGTTTGTTCCCGGCGCACTCGAGTCTTTTCGGCTGTTTCAGCCACGACTGCGCGCGTCCCCTTGGCGCAACGGACTGATACAGGCGGCCTTTGGGCAAGAGGATAAATCAAGACTATTGCCTACAGCTCGAAGTGACGCCTGAAGGCAAGGAGGTAGTCCTCCATGTTGCCGGTCGGGTCGCCAATGACGATGAACGAGTCCGAATGCGGGGCGAAGTACTGCTTGAACTTGTCGAATCCTTTTACCATAGCGTTTTCTCTAGTAGCCTTTCTGTTGCGGTTTGGATGCGGGGATCGGTGGAACCTTTCAGAGATATGCAAAGAGACAGTGGATCGACTTGCCCCTTGCCATCGTTGAGAAGCCGTGGATCGTAACGCCACGATTCCATGATGTCTCCGTCATAGCGGTGTATCTTTGCTTCTGGTATCTTCTTCACGGCGCTTGCCGGAAGAGCTAAGGTCTTGAAGTCGTTATCGACAATGTCCGAGTATTCGGCAAGTGCGGTGATGCCGGATTTGATGGCATCGTTAAACTTTGCCTTGACCCTGAACCTGCTGCGTACCGGCGAGACGAACACGGGCGAGGCCTTCTCCCAGACTCTCTTCTTGTCGAAGGAGAACTCCATTCCGCCGTCCCGATTGGAACGGATCGTTCTTGCGAGGCTGCGGCGTTCAAGCTCTCTAGCCGCGCGCGACAGGTTGACCGGTGTGATGTTCAGGCGTCCGCGAAGTGCAGAAAACCACACGACGCCCGGCAACCTTTCATGCAGAAGGCAGTCAAGCAGGACGACCTGCGCCCACGGAGTCAGGTGCGCGCCGAGAGGCTTCTCGTCGTCTGCATATGCGCGGCTTGATTCCAGTATCGCGCAGGGCGGCAGGAATACTTGTCGCGATGGGACGACATACGCGATTTTTGCCGCCTTGAGGCTTTCGGCAAACTCCCTGTCCAGACGGGAGAACGCGAATACGGGACGGACGGAAATGGCGTTGCGAACGGTGTCGTTGTGCAATGCAATGTCGCCGGGAGCCATCTCCTCGTTTCGAGGGAACAAGAAGATGCATTTCTCGTCGGCAATCTCGGCGAGAGCCGCATCATAGCGTCCTGCGACGTTAAGCGGCAGAGCGGTTCGCAAGTCGACGGTTTCGCCGTCGGCTATGCATATGCCCAGCCGATTCAAGTAGTTCCTGACTTGTGCCAAGGTCAATTTCATAGTTTCTCCAAGAATGAAAACGATGGTATTTTACACTTTTTCTGAAACAACGTCAATGGCGTGTTGCTTCTGTGGTGGGCGGGTGACCCTGTTGCCTTCAAAGAGTCGGTGAAGTGTTCAGTTCAATCTCTGGGCGGATGGCGGAATGCCCTGCGCCAGGCGCCGGGCGACATTTTCTTGTCGACCTTGAAGGCCATCGCCGCGTCCGCAAGCCACTTCGGCTCGACTGGAACTGTTTCCGTCGAAGCCCTGGCCACTACGCCCGATGGCTGTATCTGGCGGACGGTCTGCTTGGCGGGTATGCCGTTTTCCATCATTCCGGCAAGCGTCTCCGCGGCCGCGCGCCCGATCTCCCGCATGTTCGGGTCGATGCTGGAGAGCATTGGCGAGCTTGTCGCCGCAGGAGCGAAGATAAACTTCGACGCCTTCCCCTCGTACCTCGCGGGCATCGAGAAGCAGCTCAAGGTCATCGTGGACTTCGGCGCGAAGATGCAGGGCATCTGCCGTCGCGCGAAGAAGGACATCAAGCGGCAAGGCAGCAGATTCTGGCTGAAGCTCGACGAGTGGAACGCCATGCGCAGCGCCGTCTGACGGCCAGAGCCAGCGCCTCGCGCGCAAAGCCCGCCACGTCGCCGCGTGTCGGGCTTTGCGCGTCTGGTCGGGCAAGTAGCCGCAACGCGCCGGAACGCGACACAAG
>JAFXEA010000275.1 GCA_017521065.1 Kiritimatiellia bacterium
CCCGAGCCCATCCCCAACTGTACACCGCCATGAAGTTCCCGTCCGAAATCCAGCAGGATTCCGGGCGTATCGCCCTTATTCTCGAGCAGACAGCCTACTGTCGGTTTCCCCAGACCGCCCTCAGGCACCTGTCCGTGCGATTTTCCGAGGAGCGCCGACGGATTTGCGACAGCGAACCTTCCACCCAAGTTCAAATCCGACTTCGGCGTCTGCCAGACCACTCGTACAGGATTGACGTAGGTACGCACACGCGGATCGACGGCGTCCGCCCTGCTTTCCACTCCCGCCGCGACTATAGCAACCGTCGCAACCGCTCTTAAAAAACTTTTCATTTTGAAACGCTGAACATATGATGTCCGGACGGAAGTTCCCGAATCGAGCCGAACGCCTCGAACCGCACATCGGCCGGCGCATCGAGTTCAACCTCGTACGACACGGAAGTGTTGCGCACGGCAAGCGCAAGCGTGCCGCGAGCCGTCGGAACCTTCGATCTGACAAATGACAGAGATCCGAGCTGCGGCTTGACAGAAATTTTCGCGAATCCGCTCTCAAGCGGCGACACGCCGAGAATAAAGCGGGATAGGACATTGAGCGGAGCCGTGGACCACGCATGATTCATATCCGGCACCCGCCATTTCTCTTTCAAAGTCAGATCCCAGAATTCCATCGTTATCGTCGCGCCTTTCTCCATCATCGCCAGCCAACCGCGTTCGCCAAGCGAGGTCATAAGCGCCAGCGCATCGTCAATCCGTCCCGACAGACAAAGCGCCTCCAGCACATGCTGGGCCATATACGTACTGCAGGACATGCCTTTGCGAACAATATAATCCGCGACCCGGTCTCGCATGCAGGAGGGCAGCACCCCGGACGTAACCGCCACGGCATTCCCCTGCACCGTGAAATGATCGACACCTTCACCGTCGCGCACCAGACCAGTCTTCCCGTCGACAAAAACCTCTAAAAACGCGTGGCGCACACGTTCCGCCTCCCGGCCAAACATTTTTGCGTCATCGTCCTTGCCGATCGCCTTGGCCATCTCAGACATATCCCTCAGATTGGCGTAGCGCAGCGCGTTGACGATTGAATTCACATGTGTGAACACAAAGCCGTCGCGATAGCACATCGCCCAGTCGACGATATCGCGCGGACGGTTGCGGTCCTTCGTTTTCACCCAGTCGGTCACCAGCAATCCGTCGGATGCGCGTGCGCAATCCGACCAGATCCGGCGCTCTTTCATCAGATCGTAGTAACGCCTGATGCGCGAGGTGTCACCGGTATGCATCCAGTCAAGCCAGCACATGCGCACGAAATACTGCTTCCATTCCGTCGGCCAGGTGGAATGATCGCTCACCCAGTCCAGAGTCTGCCGAGGAAGACCGTAATCCGAAGAAACGGCGTAAGAACCGAGCTGGGCGATCAGCGAATCGGCTTCGTACGTCAAACGCTCCCGGTCGCCATCCACAAAACGGCCGAGAAAGGAAGTCGCCTTAATCGTGTATTTGCAGAAATCGTGCACCCTGTCCAACGCCGCCGAAGAAGAACAAAACGACTCCTCGTTCATGTCATAGGGATACCAAACGGGAATCTGCCGGATCGACCGCCAAAAATCGGGAGCGGGCGATTCAATGATTTCCGCCCAGCGGAACGGCATCACCGTGCCGAACGGACCAACCGGCGCACCGTCCGGTTCGTTTTGCCCGAAATAGGCGCTGTTATCCGCGTTGACGTAGGGAATGCGCTGAAGGCCGGTTCGGGTAAATTCGCCCCTCGTGCAGGCGCATCTGATCGTGCCTTCGTCAACAGTGAAACGGCGGTTGGTGACAACCGATCCGCCGTCATCGACAAGTTCCCCCCAGATAACCGTGTATTTGCCGGTCGTGCAGACGTTTGCCTCCAGCCAGCCGAATGCGTGCTTCCCGAAATCGAGAAGAACCCGCCCGCGGGCGTTCGTCGTCACGGAAACAGGAGCGATCGCCCCGCCGCAGACCACGGCCTTCGGCGCAAACTGTTCGTGTCCCGCGCCGAAAACGGTCGCGGACGCCAGCACGGACGCGACAAGAACACACTTCGTTTTATATGCCACCGCCGCCGTCCCTTCAGTTGCACGCAAAATCAATAGACGCTTTTCCCTTGATGGGATGCATCGTCCATCCGTTCTGCGACGGTTTCATGTCGCCGTCGTAGGCGATCTGATATTTAAAGCCGTCGAATTCCATTTTCACGAATCCCGGGGGGAAATCGAGCTTTGAGAAAAACTCACCGCCGCCGCGGAATTTCAACTGTGCAGCCTCCCACGACGTTTCCGCATCAAGTCCGAAGTCGATCAGGATTCGGTTTTCCTCGAATACGACCGTCAACGACGTACCGTCTGCGCGACCCGCCGTAACCTTCAGAGTTTTTTCGTCCGACGTCGCCACGTCGAATGACGTGAATTCACCTCCGAAATACGCCATGCCGTCATACTCGCCGCCTTTCAGCATCGCCCCGTCGACGATCGGCGGCGTGAAATAGGAGCAGAACCATTTGGCGCAGGCTTTTTTCAGATAGGTCTCGGCATAGCCGTCGCAGAACTTGTGGATGTCGCGGAAAAAGACGCGCCTGCCGTCGTAGAAAAGATTCATGCGGTAATGTTTGGAATTGTACCACGCGCTCTTGTACGGTTCATCGGACCAGTTCTCAAGCGCGACAAGCGTCTGAGGGATGTTCTCCGGGTGTTTCGCCTTGAATGCGCGACCGGTCTCGCCGAATTTTTCAACGCGGATTTTGCCTTTCGCCGAAAGCTCGGCGATGCGTTCGATCTGATAGGGAAGGCCGCGCCCGATATTCTCCCAGCCGAAACTGTTCTCCTGCCCGGTCTGCATGTAAGAAAGTCCCAGAAGCCCAGGCCCTGTATAAACGCGGAAGTACCAGTCAACGATCGCCTTGTCACATCCGCAGTGACAGGCCGGCTCCAGAGTTTTTGCGCCCAGCTTTTTGCAGGAGATCAGTTTGCCGTAGTTGAAAATCGGATCTGGCGTAAGCATCCGGAACACCGGCACCGGAATCGCATTCTTCATTTCGACGGCGGCGGAGATTGCATTGTTCTTCGAAGGATAATACGCGCCGTTGCCGTAACCGCCGCGCAGACCGTACGCGTCCGTTGAATCCTGTTCCTTGCAGATGCAGAACGCATCCATGCCGTACCTGCGGTTCATGTAGTCCATGGAATGGGCATCGAGCAGCCAGCTGCCCGCCACTCTCGGATACTGGCCGAAACGCTCCTTGAAAAGGCGGAACGTTTCATCTACGATCCGCTCACGTTCCGCCGGCGTGTAGGCCATGAGAAAACCGGGATTTACGAACCACTCCCAATCCCATCCCTTGCGGCCGCGCCACGGAATCCCGCAGGCTTCGACCTGCTGACGGCACATCTCAAACCAGACACCGTATTCCGTCTTGTCCTGTTCCGCGGATTTCGCCGCCGCTACAAGATCATCGCGGAGCAACGCGTCATACTGCAGCAGAATCGTATTGGGCAGATGATACGCCGTATTGAGCTTAATCTCCTCGCGCAGAGGTTCGACCAGATCGCGATCGGGATATCTTGGTTCTGTCCCTCTCACGAAATTCACAATATTCATCACGGTCGGCGGCCGGCTGACACCGCCGAACGCCAGCCCCGCCGCAACAACCGCCAACACCGACAATCCGGTTTTCATCATTTATTTTCCTTTCTGTCATTTTCTTCAAATTGAATTTCCGCCCAACCGCCGATATCCTTGCCGCTCATATCCCCGGAAATTCCGATAAATCCTTCGGCCGTCCTGCCGTCATCGTTGTCCCATATCTGCGTGTTGAAGCGGACAGGCACGCCCGGCACGACGCCAAGCGCGGCAAGCGAAAACGCGCGTTCGTAAATCCGGCCGTCCACGCTTTTGATCCATTCCCGGCTGAATCTGCCGCCCGTGCTGAAAGCAACCGTCAAAGCATCGCCGGCATGCGGCACCGGCGTCGTCGAGAAGCGGATCGCATCGTCGGTCACTTCAGCGCGGATCGTCAACATATCGCCGTCACGCTTGAACCAGTATTTCGCGCTCAAATCGGAAGGCCCTTCCCACATGAGGTGCTCCGTCGCCGGATTGAAGCCCGCATGCGAGGTGTATTGCTCAGGTTTATCAAGCACAAGCTGCGGCGAGGACGGAAAATCACCGGCAGGCACCGCGATTCTGACCGGAGGCTGCTGCGGCAGCGGAGGATTGGCGATCGCTTCGACCGTCGATGCGCCAATCAAGACGAGCGACCCGATAAAACGACCGACATCAAACACAACTACACCATTCGCGATTTGCAACGGACGGGAATTGCCCATCAGATCGACAAAAAACGCATCGGCGGCGTCCGTACGGATTTTTACCGGCCGCGGCTTGAGCGCGCTTCCCGGGTTATGCGGCCAGCCGGCGAGAACCAACCGGTTGCTTTTCGAAAACAGCAGCAGTTCCATATCCTCATTCGGCAGTTCGCGGACGAAATGCGCATCACGATAAAGGGAAACCGTTTCCGCAACGGCAGGATAAGCCGCCAATGGCTCAAAATCCCGCGACAGGAGGCCATAAAACAACCTCGTTTCGGCAAGATCGCGCCTCGAATCCCGCACCTTGTACCAGTTGTGCGCACAGCAACCGCGTGACCATGAAAAGAGCGCCTTCTTCATATAGCACGCCGCCTGCACAGCCTCCCCGCAACGGGCATCGACGCTCGTCTCGTTTGGCCAGATAGGCTTTTCGATGCTGTGTTTCTTCAAAAGCGAAAGCCAGTTTTCATCCAACGTCCGGAAAAACCCCTTCGCGGTGCCGTGCTCGTGTATGGCGAGAATGTCGAAATTCTCCGCAGTTCCCAAAACACCGCGCGGAAGGAAATCCTTCTTCGTATCAATCGTTTTCCGCCAGCAGGCGATACCGCCTGTCAATATCCGGGCGGATGGGCAGCCGACCCGAATACCCTGTGCACCGGCATTGAACGAAGCGACATAGTCCTCGACCGAGAAGTTTCCGAACCCGATCAGATCCGGTTCATTGTAGAGTTCATAGAAAGGAATGCGCGCACCGAAATGCGCCGCCATTTTGCGGAGGAAATCCCGCCACGGCCCGGGCTCCGGCAGTTTATTCCCGCAAGGCCCCCGTTCAGGACGCTCATAGATCCAGTCTTTTTTCACCGCCCAGTTCGGAGCAAGCCCCACCAGCACCTGCGGCAGAATCCCGTACTTTTCAAGCAAAGCAACGCGCCGTTCGCCGATCGACCAGTCTATCGCGCCGGGAGATGGCTCCATTTCGCGCCAGGCCAGATCGATCCGCATCACCTTGAATCCGGCACGCGCCGCGGCGCGCACTTCCAGTTCTTCTTCCTGTAGACTTTTGCAGCATTGCAGATGCGCGTGCGTACCGAAAAGGAATTCTCCGTCCAGTCCCTGTGACGGCTCAAGGCTGTCGCAGACGGCAATCCGCACCGCCCCTGTCGACACCTCCGCGCCCACCGTGCAGACCCACACGATATCATAGGCGCCCTTCGCCAGCGGCGCATCGAGAACCGGCACGGACGAACGCCCATCCTTAAATGTCAGCGTGCGTCTCGTAGTGGTTTCTCCGCCGAGAATGTTTCTCGCCGTAAAACTGATTTGGCCGGCGGCGGCATCCGACGAAATTTCAGCCTTGAGCCGGGCGACCGTTTCCGACGGTGTCACTACCGGCAGCGCATCGCCGGCCCCAACTGCAACATCAAGCGAAGCCCTGGCGGACAAAACCGCCAGGCCAACATATCCCCAGACAAGAAACTTCATTGATTTGCACTTCATTTGGCGATGGCGGGACAGACAAGACGGAAACCGACAGAATCGTCCCAGTTATTCACTTTACAGGTCACTCTTGCGGCAGAACGAAGATGGCTCGCAATGGAATTGTAGTATCCGCCACGAACGATAACGACCGAATCATTGTCGAGATTCAACGACTCCGGCTTGGCTGCTCCACGCGGATTGACATACGTGCCGCCATCCGCCGGATAGTCCCCCTTCCAGTCAAGACACATTTCTCTAACATTGCCCATCATATCATAAAGACCGAAATTGTTGGGCTTTTTCTGCCCTACCGGTGACATCGTACCAACTTTGTTGTAGGTGAAAACCGCGTAGGCCCCTATTCCTTCAATACTGAATACATGCTTATTCGGCTCTCCAGTCGATTCAAATCCGCAGCAATACGCGCTTGTCGTCCCGGCTCGACAGGCAAACTCCCACTGCGCCTCAGTCGGCAGATCGAATTCAAGCCCCGTAGCGGCGCGCAACATTCCTATATAACTTGAGTCATCGACATCATGATTCTCTGGCCATCCAAGACCCTTGTCCGTACCTCTAAAATTCGTGTAGTACATTCTATTGAGGGGATAGGTATCATAAATGGGACTTGCCGTAAGCCCATCAATCGATTGACTGTTGTTCGGATGCGACCGGTGCCACCGGTTAAATCTGGAAAACTGCTTTTGCGTCGTCTCGTACACGGCCATGTAGTAATCGTCAGACAAAATAACCTTGTGTTGCCTTTCCCAGCCCTCTCCATTCTCCGTCGTCATTCGACCCGATTCATTCTCCGGCGATCCCATCAACCATTCAACACCTGCAGCAGGGATCTTGCGCAAGAGAATGTGCGTGGTTTTATACCTCACATCGGCAACACCACCAGGAATAAAATTAGTAGACGCATAATACGTTACACTTTCGGCGGGCGTCGCCGCGTTCAAATCGACAACCATATAGTCCGGCGGAGCATTGGTCGTCCACGCAGAAACGGCGAAGCGGATGTTGCCGCCGGTTATAAGCTGGTCGGGCCAGTCGTTGCGGGCCTTCCATACGATCGCACGGCTTCCCGGCTGGACAAGTTTGTTCATGTCTCCGGTGATATTCATCTGCCTCTCGGCGCCGATCGACACCCAGACGTCGTCGCCACGGTTGGTCTGAACATCTACGGTGATCACGGCCGGCTCGTTGGAAAGCGTGTAGCTTACGGTTACGTTGCGAGATCCGAGGCCTTGAACGGCTTTCACATTCGAGACAATCGGTTCGGCGGCGGAAAGCGCGCCTGCCGAAACAGCCGATAAGGCAAACACAGATATCATTTTTTTCTTCATTGCAGAATTCCTTTTTGAATGTCAACGGAATAAGATGGAAAGGCCTAAAGGCTCGGTGGTGAAAGTATCCACAATCGCGCCGAATGTCCAAGGCGACGGGCGCGTATCCAACACAAAGCCGTTCGACACCGCAACTGCCGCAAGCATCAGTAGCGGAGTCATCTTCAAGAATGAATTCTTCATTTTTACCTCCTATGTTGTGTTGCACGCGATTGCCTCTGACCAACACGGCCATACTCGCGCGTCGCCTGCAATTATACTGCAAATACGTCGGTCAGCCAACAAAATGCATGGATGGGTTCAAGCATCAATAACACCTCATTTCAAGCAATTGCCATTGCCTGTATTGAATGCGGCCTGCCGGGTTTGAGTTTTGGATTTTTGCGCTTAGGAATTATGCGATGGCGTTTTTCCGGAAGGTGCCAGGCGAAATATTGTGGCATTTGCGGAATACCGCCTCGAAGGTCTTGACGCTTTTGTAGCCGCATTCAATGGCGACATTGGCGATTGTGCGGTTAGATTCGCAAAGGGCTTTTTCCGCCAGTTCCATGCGTCTGTCTTCAATCATCCGGCGTATGGAAGTATTTTCTATTTCATAGAATCTGAGATCTGCAAGCCGACGCGATATCTTCAGGTGCTTCACTACATCGGCAACACCAATCCCTTTAGATGCGTTATCGTAAATGAATCGTTGCGCTTTCTTGACCAGATGCGCAGCCGGTGTAAGCGGTTTTGTCGATTCGCGTTCAACAACCCTCAAAGGCGGAATTGTGCGTGTGCAGGGTTTGTGTGACGACCTGGTCATGAGAGCATTCAATTCCATTGCCGCAAGAAAGCCTACACGCTCATGATCCGGCTGTATGCTGGAGAGAGCCGGTTTTGCGAATTCGCACAAAAGTCCGTCATTGTCCACTCCAAGGATAGAAACCTGTCCTGGTATGGATATGGCATGCTCACGGCAGACTTTGGCGGCCTGTACGGCATATGGATCGTAGAATGTCATTATTGCGGCAGGTTTCGGCAGCGACATGATCCAACGCGATAGATTGTCTGCGTTGATCCGCTCATCAGGCGCCGTAGGCGACTTGAAGGTGAAGCACTTCTTGCCGGCCTGGGCGAGAGCCTCGCGAAAGCCCTGTTCTCTCAGGTTCGGATAATTTGGCCTGTCTCCCGAATAGAGAAAGCCGAACGAATTGAAGCTTCCCAAGGAAAGAAAATGCTTTGCGCCCATAGCGCCAATGGCGATATCATCGCAGTTTACGTATGAGGTCTTGCTCCCGCGAGGGCGTGAAGCCATTGCGCCTGGCCGACAGATGCATACTGCCGGCATGGAGTCCTTCATCATGATTTCACTCAACGTTGCGTCGGAAATGTCGCTGGTTATTATTCCGTCTATGCCTTCGGATGCTATGTCTAAAATTCTCTCGGGACGGGTGGCGTTCGGCAGGTGGACAAGCCGGATATCCCAGCCGATGCGCGTTTTCGCGTAATTGAATATGCCTGAAAGGATTTCGCGCCCCGACAGGTTGTTCGTCCATAGGGCGATGACGATTTTCCGTTTCTTTATTTTGCTTGCCATGCAGTCAATTATATCATGGCCTGCATGTCAATGCGTCACTCAAGGTCTTACACTCATGCACGGCGACCACCAACGTCGTATCCAGAACTAAACGTGCCGTCTTGTGTACTTGCTAAGAAAGCGCAACGCGCGGCCATAAGGCGCTGCAAAGCGCCGCAGAAAGGAATCGGGGATGACGCGACGTATAGCGACGCCGCCGACAAGCCCCGCACCGCCGAGTCCTAGCCTCTTAAGAAATTCACGTTTTGATATCTGCATTTTGATTCCTCTTATCAAGAAAAGGTTGCGTCCAAGGGCGGCTCAGCGATCCGTGGCGAAAAGCCAGGTTCCAGGGCCGGGGGCGTCAAAGGTGAACTCCGTGATGGATTCGCCGATTTCACGCCGAACAGGGTAAAGCTCGCTGACGCGTGCGGCACGCGGGAGGCGGATTGTCTGGCGTCCGGCCTTGCCTACGTGCAGTCCAACGTAGCCGGCGTTCGCATAGAGCGAGGCCTCGCCGTCGTCGTTGTAAATGTGCACCCCGCTCTCTGCGCAGATTCCGCGCCAGACTTGGCGCGTGACCGGCACTGCCATTGCCCCATTCGGATCCACCGGCCACACGATCCGCTTCCCTGCAGCACGCAGCCTCTCCAGCACCGCCCGCTTCGCCGGCGTGACATGGTGGAGGTTGGGGAAGAAGTATACCCGGTATTCCTTAAGGCGTCCGGCGGCAAGATCGCCAAACGATGCCGTGTCAAACGGCACCCCCGCATGCCCAAGTTCGGTGATCTGCGCGGTCGCCTCCATCAAATGGCGTTTGGCGGGGTATGCCACGTTCGTAAACATGATGCTCTCGTAGTCGCCAACCACCAGGATCTCCGCCGCGCTCGTGCAGTCCGCCTGACGCGCACGAATTGGCAGCAGACGCCGGAAGAAGTCGGCGTAGACCGTATCGGCGTACCAGCCTTGGCCGAAGTCGTAGTACCAGAAGCCGCATCCCCAGCAGAGGGTGGAGACGAAGTCGCGCGAGAGAACGGCCAGATCCTCCTCGTAGTTGGAAGAATACCTGCAGTACAGGTTGTACGATACGCTCGTGGAGTTGTCCGCCTCCATCAACGAGAGCTTGCCGCGGCTGCGCGTACCCTCCAGCAGTGCACGCGCATACTGCGGCGCACCCAGTTTCCGCTGGTCAGGTCCATAGCAAAAGGGTCCGCACTGGAAGTCGACCCACGGCGAATCGAGGATCGCGTCGTTTTCGATGTGGCATCCCTCCGCCGCCTCGGACAGCGCAAAGAAGTAGCCGCAGTAGTTGCCCACCAGAGCGCGTCCACCACATGCCTCTTTGACCGCGCGGTTGAACGCGAGGAGGCAGTCTCGCAGCACGGCCGCGTGACATCGTTCGTAGTCCAGAACCATCCGGTCGCGCTCCTCATCGCGCATCCCCAGTCCCGCTGAGGTCCGGAGCCGCGCTTCCATAGACGGCAGCTCCGCACATTCAAAGGTGGCGGTGGAGTCGTTCCATGCACGCCGCAGCGCCTCCACGTCGCCATCGTACGCCCGTCGAAGCCATGCGCGGAAGGCCTTCGTCATCGCCAGACCGTTGTCCGGCATCAAGTTGCGCATGCCGTAATAGTGCCACTCGTGGTTGATGCCCTAGTCCGTGCGGTAGGCGATGATGCGCGCCGCAAA
>JAFXEA010000276.1 GCA_017521065.1 Kiritimatiellia bacterium
CCGCGTCCCCGCTGCCCGCGATTCGCCGCCGTACGGGCAACGAGGACGTTGCCCCTCCATGGGTTTGCAAATGCCTCTATAATACATGAGAATTGAATACGAAACGAGGGGATTGATTAGATTCCGGGAAATGAGAATTCATTTCGGAATTATTCTCTCGGTTCTGATGAAACAGCGGATTAATGAGAATATGGTTTGGACTGATTCTCAAGATTACGGTGTGGACGAAATCTTATATACTATCGGAACCGTGTTATTTAACATAAACAACCGGTTAATGCGCGAAATTATAATTCTTTTCGAAGTCTATCCTCAGTTGTTCTTGTTTTTAGAGGCAGCAAAGACAAAAACAAAACATCAAATAGCAGTAAGTCTCCTAAAAACAAAAGATGCTATATCAAAATGACACTAGATATGCAAGATTAGATTCTGGGAATTTATTTCGGATCAATTCTCAACCAATAATTACCGTGGGAATAAAGCTACATGAGATCCTGCGGCTGAGATAGCATTGAAAAACAGGAATAGCTTTAAAAATCGGCGAACATAAGCCAATAATCAAACTCTTTTTGGGGTCTGACCCCAGTTGTTCCACAGCCAAACATCTTAGTCGGATGGGCGGCTTTAGCCCGCACATTCGACTAACCGATTACTCTGGGGCAGGAAAATTGCAGGAAAGTCCCGTCACGGGGTGCAATTCAACCAGGGCGCGGGAGTAAAAGGCCCCTGTCTGAGCGCTAAGGGATCATTTCGAAAACAAGCTCGCCGCCCTTAACAAGGTCGGCATGACGCACACGCCATTCAGAAAGGCTGGACCCGTCCAGTGACACACGGCTTACGCGCCAACTGTCCGGAGCGTAATGAACCACTCTGATGTCAAGGACGGCCTCAGAATACGGAGCCCCGAAACGAAGCTTCGCACTCTTGACCAGCGGAGATCCTATTTCGTAATATCCGCTCACCGGATCTACCGGATAAAAACCAAGTGCCGAAAGGATATACCATGCGCTCATCTGTCCGCAATCCTCATTTCCGTCGAACCCTCTGCGGTTTTTCGAGTAGCACCGCGTCAGTATCTCGCGGACGCGCCGTTGAGTCTTCTCCGGCGCACCAAAACGGTTGTACAGATAGGCGCAATGGTGCGACGGCTCATTGCCGTGAATCGACATGTTGCCGCGTTCCGGTCTCCAGAACAGATTGTCGAAGAAATCATCGAGCCTACGGATTGCCGCCGCCTTCCCGCCCATGAGCGAGGCTAGCCCTTCCGGATCGTGGGGCACGCACCATACAGCCGTCTCGGGGCGGCATTCCGTATAGGCACGTTTGGCGGTCGCATCAAACAAACCATTTGCGCGGCGCGGAAGGAACATTCCCGCAGACTCGCACCAGAGATTCGTGTAAACCCTGTTCCTGTCCGCAAACGAAAAGTCCAACGTCCGCGACACCGATTCGTCAGTCTCGTCGCATGCCACATAGCCACGCTTAAGATAGCTCGTCAACCCCGCCCGGGTCTCGGGATATAGGCCGTATTCTTCACGGTCACGCCAACGCCTCACCGTATCAAACCTCTGGGGTACGGTCCGGTTTTTCCGTATCGCTTCGCGCGCCAGCGCATGGTCAAAGCCTGTAAAGCCCTTTGTGATCGCCTCTTCAAGAACGATTTCGGCCGGTGCGCCGGCCATGATGCCCGTATATCCGGGATTCGGCCATTTAGGCAGCCATCCTCCCTCGCGATACATTTCAAGAAGAGACCGCATCATGCCGTCCACCCGTTCAGGCGCAATCAGCGTCAACCACGGATGCTCGGCGCGATATGTATCCCAAAGAGAATAGCAGCTGTACATGATCCCCTCATGCACCCTGTCGTCGAACGCAGAATAATAGCGGCCGTCCTCATCAATCCGGCGTGGGTAAAGCAGTGTGTGGTAAAGTCCCGTATAGAAGATTGTCTTTACGTCCTCAGGGGCTTCGATTTCAATGCGTCTGAAATACGTCTCCCATGCGGCTTTCGTTCCCGCCACGACTTCCTCGAACTTTCGTTCCCCGATCTCCGCTTCAAGGTTCCGCCGCGCCTGTTCAAGCGAAATCAGCGAAACGCCTATCTGAAGCCCGTCCTTTACGCGCTTCACGCACCGCCAGCCTTTGAAGTTGGGAAGAGGTCTCCCAAGATTCTCGTCATCACGGTTGGAGCTGTGCCCGTCAAGAAGCCGAACGTCATGCAGATTGCCGCGAAGCCATGCGGCGTGGGCCGTAGCCGTATATTCGAACATTCGTCCACCCGCCGTAATCTGTCCGTGATACGGCGTGTATCTGGCGTTGTCTATCCTGGCAGGTTCTATCGGAATGCGGACTTCCCCCCAGTCCCCCATCCAGATGGCAGGCTGACGGGTGAGGATGAACCCGATCAGAGTATCGTCCGCCGAATTAAAGCTCAACTGCCCTACTCGGTTCAACCGCGTCATGGGAACCATATGGAACGAGCCGAACGGAACGCCGGTGCAAGGCATCATCCCGCCATATTCGGAACCGCTCCCCTCCGTCCCGATCAGCGGATCGACATAATCCAAAGATGCCGCTTTCACCGACACCGTCACCGCTACGGCAAAAAACATCCGTAGCAATGCGCTGTCCGACGTTTTTCTCAGAACCATAGAGAGAACCAGTTCGAAGGATTGTCTATGTTTGAAACCGACGCGTAATCGGAAACCGGCACGACCTTCTGCGTTTCATGAGGGCCTGAAAGCGTCAACATCCAGACATCCTCAACGCCGGCGCTCTGCGGATCATCGGCGCCGCGCCGCAGTGAAGCGCGCCAACCTCCGCCACGCACAGTTGTCGCGTTGAGCGTTTCATCCCGATCCGTTCCCGCCGCACGCCCTTTCGCAAGCACAAGCGGTCCCCGCAGGATCCGCGCCGCGCCTGCAGTCCTGCACATCCCGCGCATTTCCGGCGTATACCATTCCATGAAATGTACAGTGTAGCGCCCTATGTCCGTAACGGAGTTATCGTGCTGCGGAGAGGGCGGCAGGGCATCTTCCCGTGCCGTCCATTCGACGATGCGGGGCGACAGATCGAACGCCAACGTCCACGCGCTCCTGCCTGACGGCGCAGAAAGCTCGTACCATCCATCTTTTGACCTGCACGCGATGCCGTTCACGGAAAACGTCTTCGACCATGCAGGGACGCGCAGCCTCAGCCGCCGCGGACGTGGCGTGTCAAGCGTCACCGTCACAGGTCCGTCAGACCAGGGATAACCACCTCGCACCGCGATAGATGCATCCGACAGCCGTATGGAAGAATCGCAGTACTGAAGAAGCAGAAGCGCTCCATCCGCATGTTCCGCAGCAAGGCTCTGCGCCCAGTCGAAGTATGTGCGCATCATGTTGTCCGGACAGCACTGATGCTCGGTCATGCCCGTCTGTGGCGGAGCGAAAAGGTGACGCGTGCCATGCGACCGGATGATATGCGCCCCCCAGCGTCCGTCACGCGTCACCCCCGCAAGGAAAGCGTTGTAGAACGACTCTTCAATCATGTCCGCATAACGGGCCTCTCCGGTCAAAGAGAAGAGTTCACGGTTCAAACGTATCCAATGCACCACATCACACAACTCGACCATGCCGTTGACATGGTTTGCCGCATTGAGGAAATGATCAAAAAGCCCTACAGCCCCCATCGGGTTCATCTCTTCTGCAACAAGGTGCCGATGAAACGCATTGACGCCATCCCAGACTCGCCGGTTCCCGGTCTGGCGGTAGTATTCCGCCAGACCTTCGAAGCAGCTCAATATCTCATACGATTTCGCCCAGAAGCCCGGCTCGGGATACCAATCGCATATCTTATCCTTCCTGAACGCATTGTGGAGCAGCGCGCCAGGATCTGACTTTTCAGCAGAAAGCGCCGCCACAATGTCATCGGCCAACTTTCGGTACTGCGGCTTCCGCGTGAGCCGGTTCAGTTCAAGGAGTGGCTTGAGGATGCTCATGGACGAAATTCCGTTCCACGCTCCGGTGCGGTCCAAGGTCAACCCCAACCGCTTGAGCTGGGCGATCAGATGGTCTGCCATTTTCTGCGCGGCCTCCAGCGCACGCGCATCCCCTGTTATGCGATGCAGTTCAAGCAATGCCCAGAATGTGTACTTGCGCCCCCATATATTATGGCACCAATGCCGTTTGGCGTCGGGATCCTCCGGATGAGCGCGAAGAAAATCCTCCTTCGCATAGGTGGAAAGATAACCGTTTGGCTGCTGGAACTCATCAAGAAACGCGTGGGTCTTTTCAAGCATCCATCTCTGCAGGGACGGATCGCCCGTATATTCCGCCGCTCCGGCAAAACAGAGCATGGTCTTCCCCCAGTATTCGTTCTGCCAGCCTCCGCCACCGCGCAGGTCGTCCCAATGCGTGCGGAATGCCGTCACAGCCTCTTCATACATGGCACCTCGCGCCCAAGAGGAATCGACACGGCTTTGGATACATGCATCAACGGCACGTCCCGCCCGTCCGCAAAGCATGACATCTCCCAGCGCAGGATACCGGCAGACATCCGAAACCGGCTGCGCCACGCACAGCACAGAGACAAAAGATCCTGAAACAACAGCAAACGACTTCATGTCAGAACTCCACTTTAATCGACGATATCTCAAATCCGTGCGGACAGTTGAGAGCCGTTCCATACAGCCACTGTCCAAACGCAAGCGAAATCCCCTTCAAACGGCTCATGTCCGGCCGGGTGCCGTCGTTGCGCCATGTCTTCCAGTACGGACGGAAATCCTCGATCGGCACACGTATTGTGCGCCACTGGGGAGTTAGGGCGAGATCGACGCCCCAATTGCCGCCGTCCTCTCCGGTAAAGACGACTTCGACTTTCTTTGTGTCGAGCGATGCAGCACGCGCCCGCACGAGAAGAGCCTTTCCGCGTCCCGCATAGCCAAAGTGCATACGGAAACTGTCCAGCTCGCAATACACGGGCTGCGCCGCAAAACCTTTTTTGTCCGCCCGGTCGAAGGAACCCGCATCGGCCGTTATGCGCAACGCAGGGGTTCCGTTCTCATCCCGTGAAAGGCTTTTGCGCACACCGCGTGTCGTATGTTTAAACGGAGTTTTCATCACCGAACACGCGTCGAAGAAATCCCAATCGGACACATCCCGGATGAGCCGCACCGGGAAAACATCCGTACGGTCGCCCGCCACCGTCTGAACCGTCACGATAATGTTTGTAGCCCCAAGCGCACTTCCGCCGAATGTCATCGGACATCCCTGACGCCAGCGTGTCGGCACATGGGAAAACGATACCCCGGATGGATTC
>JAFXEA010000277.1 GCA_017521065.1 Kiritimatiellia bacterium
CTTTGCATCTGTAAATCTGGACAATAGGCAAATCGGTAAGACCGCCGCCGAATTTCTGCTCCGCAAGGGATTCCGTAATTTTGCCTTCATAGGCACTCCTCATGTACGCAAATGGTCAGACGACAGACTTGCTGGATTCAAAGAGGAGTTGTCAAAATCAGGATATGACTGCATTTCCCTTGGAATATCTGCCTGGACCAAGTCTCCACCAGGATGGAAAGATGAACAGGAACGACTTGCCAAATGGCTTCTTTCCCTTCCCAAACCATGCGGAATAATGGCTTCTTACGATCAACGCGCGAAACACATTCTTGACATGAGCCGCATTCTCAACATATCCATCCCTGGACAGATTGGCGTAATAAGCGTAGACAATGAAGAGTTTCTCTGCGAACACACACACCCAACCTTGACCAGCATCGTGCCAGATTTCATTTCATGCGGATATAGAGCAGCAGAGCTTCTAGACACACTCATGAACGGAGGGAAATCGCAAAATGCACCTGAATTTTTTGGGGTGAAAGGAATTGTCGAAAGGTTTTCGACAGCCGACTTCTCCGGTTCAGCCAGAATAGTGGAGACGGCCAGAGAGTTCATGAGACTCAATTACTCCGCCGACATTTCCCTTAATGACATAGCCGATGCGGCGGGTGTATCAGTGAGACTTCTCGAAAAGCGATTTCAAGCCATATCGGAGAAATCCCCATCTGAAGAACTTCGCGACATACGGCTGAACCATGTCAAGAATCTGCTCAGAAAGACCCACACACCGATAAAAGAAATTAGTTGGCTGTGTGGCTTTAAGTCCGAAATCCATCTGAAGAATCTATTCCGAAGCAAAATCGGCATATCCATGAGCAAATGGAGGCAAGAAAATGGCGGATAGCACTAATTAGAAATCTGTGGGGACAGACACTCGGCATGAAGGCCACTTGCCCCTTGGCATGAAGATCGCTTGAGGATACCGGAAATCCCCTTTGCCGCCAGGTATTGAAGCAAATCCAACCGCACAAAAAAATCCACTTTTTATTTGCTGTGAAAACGTCGTGTGGTTGTGCGGTTGGATTTGAAGCTTGCCATTTCTTAGATTTCTTCGCATTTTTACACTTTTTAGTAGTCTTTTAAGTCTCTTTCATATGAATCCAACAGCACAAGTCATCCCAAGTGCGCATGTCACACTTTCAGGGTCCGCAAAATGCAAGCTCCGCTCGCTTTGAAAGTGTGCTTCGCGCTCTGAAAATGGCAAGCGGATATGCAAGTGCGGCAAGCCACACTTGATCTTTGACAACTGAATCGCAAAACAACGGTCGGCGCTCCACGACACGGAGCGCACAACCTCATTCCAAAGCGCCGAGCTTCGCGACTTGCAGGCCGCAGGGCGAGGCATTGGGCTTCGCGCTTGCAAATGGCGAAGTAGGACGTGTAGGACGCATAAGACGCGTAGGACAATGGTTTCTTGAAATTCACCTGAAGAGCTTTGCGAAAGCAATTCTCCACAAGGGAATGCAGAGTCCTTGATTGGCTCACATCAGGTGCTTTGCGAAAGCAATTCTCCAAGGAAAACCAAGGCATCTGCCAAGCGCGAAGCTCTCAGGCATTTCCTTCTTGAAAATCAAATGTCCTACTCGTCTCACGCGTCCTACACGTCCTACCGGCAAATGGCAAAGTGCGAAGCACACACACAACATAACCAACCAAACCGACAGAAAGGAGAAAACCAATGGACGCAAAGAGACTCAACAGCGCCATGATGAATGAGAGATGGGAGCGAATCACTGCGCCCCATGGGCGGAGGCAAAACGCCCCATGACGAAATGAAAACGCCCCATGACCAAACGGCATGGGCCGCATGACGAAAATAAAATGCCCCATGACGAAATGAGATGATCCGCATGACCAAACGGCATGAACCCCATGAACTAAACTCAAGCCCCGCTCTTAACCCTTTGCCCCTTCTCTTTTGAAATTCCCCTGTATGGCCTATCGGATTCTCCTGTACTCCCTAAGCACTTTTCCTGTATGGGTAAGCGGATTTCCCTGTATTCCCAAATGGATTGGCCAGTACAGGCAACTCAAAGGGGCTGTAGACGCATCACAAAGGGGTAGTGTCCGTCAAGTTCCCAAAACATCCCGACGCTCAGCGCAGGGGTGCACAGTTAACGCCCATCTTGATCAGACGGCGGCGGTGCTTTTCCATGCGTACGAGGAAGTCCGCGAAATCCTTCTTCTCGGAACCGGTCCAAAGCACTTCGGACATTGCGCATGCGCGAGGCCACATCTTCCATGCAAGGTCGTATTCGTTCCAGATGTACTCGCTCCACATCTGAGCCTGGGAGCCAAGCACATGCTTACGCGCTTCAGGCACAACACCTGCGCACGGATCGAACGCATAAGCGCGGGATAGCGGGATGTTGCCGCCCGGATACTGGAATGGATCATCCTCAAGTCCCTGACGGTAGTCGTAGTATGTTTCGGTGTGCGGATTCATCACCATATCATATCCGAGACGCGCCGCCTCCGCGCCGCCGACAAGCGTCGTCCCTGCGCCGTTGCCCTTCTGGGTGCGCCAGCTCTGCCCAATCGCAGACTTCGGCGCATCGTCGGCAAGTATCTCGTCCCAGCCCATGATACGGCGACCGCGCTTCGCGAGATGGGCGGCCATCTTGCGCGTGATCCAGCCCTGAAGCTGTCCAGCCTTTGTGAAGCCTTCCTTCTCCATGCGTGCACGGCATTTCGGACACTTCTCCCAGTTTATCCGAGGGCACTCATCGACACCGATGTGATTCACTTCAGAAGGGTAGACATCACAGATGAAATCGAATACCTTCTCTAGAAACACGACAGTCTCATCATTGCCGATGCAAAGCACATCAGTGGAGATTCCCCAGTCGCTGTGCGCAGAACGCTCCTTGATGTTTTCGGGGAAGCACGTAAGATTTGGATATGCGGCAATCGCAGAACGCATGTGGCCAGGGATGTCCACTTCAGGAACGACACGTATATGCTTGGAGGCGGCATACGCGACAACCTCACGAAGCTCCGCTTCCGTGTAGTAGAACGGACCGTACTTCTGTCCGTTAAGCTCGCTCTTGTAGCGGAAGTTGCCGAACGACTGCAGTTTTGATCCATGCTTCGGAGATTCCTTGCGCCACGAACCGTACTTCACAAGTTCCGGCATCCCCGGTATGTCGATGCGCCATCCCTGGTCTTCTGTGAGATGCCAATGAAGGACATTCAGCTTGTGGTAGGCCATCAGGTCTATCATGTTCTTCACCGTCTCCTTGCCGAAGAAATGGCGTCCCTCATCAAGCAAGGCACCGCGCCAGACGAACGACGGCGAATCCGTTATTTCAACGCACGGAAATGTCAGCGTACCGCCCTTTTCCGACGCGAGCTGGCGCAGAGTCTGCTCCGCATAGAACCGGCCTGCTTCATCAGCCGAACGTACGGAGATTCCCTTCGCTGTCACAGAAAGCGCATACCCTTCCTTGGGCAGAGACGTATCCTTCTCAAACGCATACAGCGAAAGATCAATCTCCTTGGCCTTTACGGAAAACGAACCGTCATTGACCTTCATCTTCTGCGGAGCCGGCACGATTACGGGTTTTGCAACTGCTGCGAAAACGCTTCCGCAAACCCCAGAGGCAATCATGGACATGACCACCAGCAAACATCTCATATTCATCTTGGAACTCCTTCCATTACATTAAATTGCAAAACCCGATAGGGACGCGCATCCTGCGCACCTGCGGTCACGCAGAACGCGCGACCCTGCCAAATGCGCAGGAAGACCTGCATCCGTCTCGTCACTTGACGGCGTAGCGTGTCACCTTGACAAGATTTTTCCAAAGCTCTGTGGAATCGTTCGAACCCTTGACAAGCGCGAAGTTCTCGTTCTTCTTGAAGGATTCGCAGAGGTTTGCGACGAGCCTCAGATAGAACGCACTGACCGCAACCGGAATAACGCTGAAAACGACAACGTTGACAACGGCTCCATCACCATCCCATTTGATGCCCTTTTCAGAGAGGCCAAGAGCCAGGGTGAGTCCACCGCCCTCGACACCGCGCACGTGCGGAAACGCCAAACCTTCGCCCATAGCAGTGGAGAGAATCTGCTCACGATCCATCGCCGCAGCGACAAGCGCTTCGGGATTCGAGATGAATTTGTTGTCGGACATCGCCTTGGCCAATTCAGCGATAGCCGACTCTGGCGTCGTCGCGGAAAGCTTTGCGACCATGAGCTCTTCTGCGGAGAAACGGCTGATGCCGGTCTTACGGGGTTCGCCACGGGCAGGCTTGCCGCCGATGTACTTCGGGGCGTCCTCCTCGGCATTGAACAGCATACGTCCGCAGGAAGAGCACGTCTGGAGAGTCTTTGCCATGCGAACCTGCTGAACCTGGGAGATCGGAAGACGCATTCCGCAGACGGCGCAGCATCCGTTCGTCATGGGCGACATGACGATGTGATCCTTCTTGTAGAGGCGGTCATAAAGGGCCTTGGGCTGGGGATCGAGCTTTGACGCAAGAGCGTCGATCGAATCCGACAGCGCATCGGTATGGGAGCCGTCGCCCGTCTGATGGTGCTCATCGCGAGTGAGCACGAGTTCCTGGAGCTGGTTGAGCAGATTTATCTGGTTCTTCATTTTTTGTTGCCTCTATCTATGTTGAAACTTTCACCGTGCGGCCCCCTGCATATAGGAGTCCGCCAGCGTTCCCGCGAATTTCACGAAAGTGGAGTGCGCCGCAAAGAATCCTTCCGAAAAACGTCCTGTCTGGACCAGTCCGGCTCCTACGAGAAGGCCTACGACTATCACGCTTTTAAGCAGACCGATCAACGCTCCTGCGATGGCGTTCATCGGCTGCGGCACAAGGAACGACACGAATCTCGCCACAATCCGTCTGACGATTCCAAACACCACAAGCATAACCACGAAATCAGCTATTCCTGCAACGGCATTCTGCGCAGTCTCGCCGGACACCCAATTCCCGCCAACGACAAATCCTTTCAGTGGAGCGAACAGAAAATATCCGGCGGTAAGCGCCGCCGCCATGCCTGCAAGAGAGCCGAGCTGTCAGGAGAATCCCCTGAACAGCCCCACCACCGTGAAGAATGCCGTCACAGCGAAGATTATCCAGTCTATGACAGTAAGTTCCACTTACAGCTCTTTCAGATACGCGTCGTAGAGTTTAGCCTCAGCGGTTTTGCCGAGCCTACGAAGAGTCTGCACATAAAGCCCAAGGGTCTTTTTGTCTTCCGGATCATGGGCAAGCGCCTGGCTCAAAAACTTCTCGGCCCGGATCGGACGCCTCCTGTTGAGTGCGAATTGGGCGGCTGTACGATACGTCAATTGGGAATTCGGACGCTGATCGATGGCATCCTGAAACGCCGTAAGCACACGTGCGATATCCGCATCCGACTTTGCGGAATCGTCTTTCGCCTTCGCGAAATTCCAAGCAGCCGCATATGAAAGCGGATCCTTGGCGTACGCCTCAGCAAATTTCGCCGACGCCTTCTTCGGATTGCGTTTAACCAATCCCTCGCCCTCTGTAACAAGTTTGGCAGCAGTGCCAGGATCGCGTGCCGCCGCTCCTGGCTTTCCTGCAATCTTGGCGCGAAGAGACTCGCGGATGGTCGGGATTATATCCTGCATGACGGTTTTCACACGGACAGGATCTGTCATGAGACGGCTCGCCATCTGGAACTGTTCAAGCGCGGCATCCTCGAACCTGTATGTATCGCGCGAAAGGTAGCCTAGATGGTACCACGCCGCCGCATTGCGCCTATTCAGACGGATAGCCCGCCAGAGCGACACCCTTGCACGGTCGAACATGTTCGCGGTAAGCTCCAGCACAGCCTGCGAGACCATCGCCTTCGAACGAATCTCCTTTGGGAGCTGCTTTGCAGACGAGATGTCGGCGAACGCCTTCTTTGCCCGTGCATAGTCCTTGGCGAGGTACGCGATGTTTCCATCAAGAAGCCTAGCCTCCGCTGAGGCAGGATCGACGGCAAGGGCCGAATCTATCGCCGCCCTCGCCGCGTCAATCTCACCTAGATCGACATTCGCAAGCGCAAGTTTCATCCGCGCCGTGAAATTGGTGGGGTTCTTCTCGGCTGCTGTTCCGTAGCAAAGAACAGCAGTCTGCAAATCGCGCGCGGCATATGCCGCCTCTGCCTTCTCAAAATCCGCACTTCCATCGTCCGGTCCGCATCCAGCGACAACGGCCAACGCAAGCGCAGCAAGTATGTTATTTCTCATAGTGTGTGAATTATACCACAACTCGTGCGGCAGATTCATCCTTTTTACCGAAGAAACGGTCGACAATGACAGCAATTGCGCCGTCTCCGGTAACGTTCGCCGCCGGACCGTATCCGTCAAGTGCACTATAGAATGTTATAAGAAGTGCAACCTGCTCCGCATTGAAGCCCAATATCGACTCCACAAGGCCGATGCTTGCCATAAGCACACCGCATGTAACCCCAGGCGCAGCAACCGCCGCAATCGCCATCATAAACACAAAATTCATAATTTGCCCGACTGAAAGCGCCTGATCGTAAATAAGGGAAATTGCCACAGCACCGGAAAGCAACTTTGTTGCGCTGCCGACCATATGAACATTGGCGCAGAGGGGGATTACAAAGTCCGTCACCTTGTCGGAAAGACCGTTTTTCCTGCTGCACTCAAGCGTAACGGGGATAACCGCCGAGGACGAGGCAATGGAAAGACCCGTGAAGTAAGCTGGAAGCATACCCCATAGCAGTTTGAACGGATTGCGCTTCGCTATGATTCCGGCGACCGTATAGAGAATCACGAGAAACGTTACCGTAAGCACCCAGCCGGTGCCGATCACCTTGAATAGGGTGCCGGCCATTGTCGCAAGCTTTCCAGACGCCGTCAGCTCACAGATCATCGTCATGATGTAAAGAGGCAGCCCCGGAACGATCACCTTAACGATCGTAAGCTTGACCACTTCACCAAAATCGTCAGTCACGCGCTTGAGCGCATCGCTTTTCAGGTACGAAATGCCGATACCCATCATGAAGGCGATGGCAAGAGCCGTAAGAACATCGCAGAGCGGCGGAATCTTCAAATCGATGAACGGCTTGAACGCCATGCTGTCGCCTGCTGCGGCGATACTCCCCTTCACGATGTAGTGAGGCATAAGCTCAAGCGAACATCCATAGGCAAAGAAACCTGCGGCCGCCGTGGATATGTACGACAATCCCATCACTGTAAGCAGCATCTTCCCCGCACCTTTCCCCATCCCGGAGATGGCAGGGGTGACAAGACCCAATATGAGCATCGGCACTATGAATTTCAATATCTGCGCAAAGAGCATGTTGAACGTCTTAAACAGACGCACTCCGCATACCGGAAGCACATATCCGAACGCCACACCTGCAAGGATAGCTATAACAATCTTACCAAAGAGACCAAGCTTTATTTTTTTCATGTCCCATATTATATCAAGAAGGAGCCGCAATAACAAATCACACCACGCCAATTCCTGAACATGGTATAATTGCGGACATGGAAAAAACAACGAAACAGGCGATGATCCATTCATTGCCGTTTGCGGTGTGGATGGGGCTTATGTTCGTGCTGCCCACAACTGCCGAATCCTATGCGATACGCTCTGCCGCCACACTTGCGACCGGCATTGCGTGTTGGATTGCGCACCGCAGGGACAGAACCGCAGCACCGCAAGAGGTCGGCATCTGCGCCGGAAACGTATGTGCGTCCGCCATATCCGGAATTCTTGTAGGGCTGGCGATCTTCGCCCTGTGGATCTGGGCACCGTCCTGGCCGTATTCCGAACCAGTCGCTCCGGACTCCCTTCCATATGCACCCCAAACCTGCGGATGGCCGCTTACGATAGCAAAGCTCATCGGCAGCGCATTCATAATCGCCCCCGCAGAGGAACTGTTCTTCCGGTCATTTCTCTACAGAAAGCTGATCGCCCGGGATTTCACTTCCATACCTCTCTCGAAATTCGATCTGTCAGCATTCCTGTGGGTAATATTCCTCTTCACACTTGAACACGATCGTCCGATCGCCGCCGCCATAACCGGAGCAGCCTACGGACTTCTCGCAATCAGGTTCGGCATATCCTCTGCGATAATCGCGCACATCACCACGAACCTTGTTCTCGCCCTTCACGTAATCTTCAACAACGCATGGCAATTCTGGTGAGTGAACGGTTAGACATAAAGCTTACGTCACTGTATCCGGATTTCTCACGTTCCCGGATCAAGGGACTCATCGAGGCCGGATTCGTAAAGGTTAACGGCGAAGCCGTCCTTAAGGCTGGCGCTAAGGTGTCGGAAACAGACGCAATTGAGGTGTTCATTCCGCCGCCAGTACCTGCCGAACCGGAACCAGAAGACATCCCTCTCAGCATCATCTTCGAAGATGACGATATTCTTGTGATAGATAAGCCGGCAGGGCTTGTCGTGCATCCCGCACCAGGTCACCACACCGGAACACTCGTAAATGCGATTCTCTTCCACTGCCCAGACCTGAAAGGCATCGGCGGCGTTGCGCGTCCCGGCATCGTGCACAGACTCGACCAGGATACATCCGGCGTGATGATTGTCGCAAAATCTCAGCCCGCGATGGATTCGCTCACCAAAGCATTTTCGACCCACGCGAACATCCGCAAACGCTACCTCGCACTTGTGCATGGCGTTCCGGTTCCCGCGGAGGGTCGTATCGAGAATCTCATCGGACGCTCCCCATGGGACCGGAAGAAGATGGCGATCGTGGAGAAGAACGGCAAGAACGCCATCACTCTCTACCGCACGACATCAACCATACCGAAGCCGCTGAAGGAAGGATGCCGCGAGCCCGGCGCAAAAGTTTCACTTGTGGAATGCGACATTCTAACAGGACGGACGCACCAGATACGCGTGCACATGGCATCACTTGGATGTCCCATAGTCGGTGATGCCGTATATGGACGTCATGTCGCGGACCGGTCAATGGACCCAGCTCCTCAACGTCAGATGCTGCACGCTTGGAAACTCGACATCCGCCACCCAATCACAGGCGAGAACATGAGCTTCGAAGCACCGAAGCCGGCCGATTTCTTGGCTTCGTGAACACACGAAAACGCATTTCGCATTCAGCATGTGCAGAATGCGAAACGAATGGTGCCGGAGACGGGACTCGAACCCGTACAAGAGAAACCCCTCGGCGGATTTTAAGTCCGCTGCGTCTGCCATTCCGCCACTCCGGCAAAAAAGAATGCGTGTAGTATATCACATCCTGCACAACAGCGGAAAACTCGTTGTTCTTTGGAGATCGCCCAAACGATTCACCGCTACCGGCCGCAAAGACCACCGACGAGACCGCCGACCACGGCGGCGCCCAGTGTGACCCAGCCGCAGTGGCGGTCATTGTGGTGTCCGTGATGATGCGTGTGACGCGGAGGCGGTGGCGGTGGAGCCTTGTGGTGATGCTTCGGTGCCTGATGATGCCTGGGGGCAGGAGCCCTTCCATGTCCGCGTCCACCACGCGGGGCGGCAAAGCAAGTGGCCGTAAGGGCGAAGCAAGCAAGAAGCGTTGCGAAAACCTTGAATGTCTTGTTCATATCACACCATCTCTTTCTGTTTTGTTGTTGTACGCATTTCGCGTTTACAACATGACAGGAGACGGTGCGGCAAAAACCTGACAAACTTTTTACGGATTCATCTCAAGCTTGAAGAATCGATAGCCGCTTCCCTCTGCGGGCTTGAACCATTTGAGCGGCAAAGTCTCGTCTATTGCCGCCGCATCCGTGGCAACATCATCGGATGTCAGGGATACTGACGTCCATTCAGGCGTTGCAAGATTTGTCGCCCCCATCAGCACATAGGAGCCGTTCTTGTCGCAGAGGAAGCCAATACGCGGTTCGCCGCCCACCATCTGGATATAGGCGCGGAACGCCGTCGACACCGACCAGGTATCATCATCGTTCAGGACGCAATAGTACGGCGATCCGAACCCGTAGCCGCCGGACAAGGCCGGAAGCGTAAGCGTGGCATTGCCAGAAAGCGCAAAGTCTTCCGCTCCAAATCCGGCAAGCGAACCTCCGGCAATCATCATGTTTGCGCCAGTGAGCGTCAGCTTGGCGCCTTCACCCCTCGTGAGAGTCTGGTCGTTCAAGTCGATGACGAGCGGACGGTCCACCGTCAACGTTTCGGCAAGCGTCGCAGACGCCACAAGCTGGATTACCTCGTTCGTGGCCGCTTCGACCGCCGCCGCAAAGGTCTTGTACGAATCCCACCCGACAACTGCGACAACATCTTCAATCAAAACGGAATAGGTTCCGTCACCATTGTTTTTGACTTGATAGCCATCAACGACATAAGTTTTTGGATCGACATTGAAGTTGCCACCACTAATGTTCAACTCGGCCTTTTCGACATTGGCATCGTTGAGCACCCAGGCATCCATGCCGCCGCGGAATGTGCCGCCAGTGACATTGATAATGGATGCACCCACATAACCGCTTTCATTATTGTTGTTCTGGGCAGTCAAAACATAGAAGTTACTGTTATCGGCGACGGAACCGTCCGTATTGGCGATCCATTCGCCATCATAGACATTGATCGTGCCGCCAGAGGTCATAGCGATAAAGCCACCCTTCACTCCCTTGCCGTAACCGCCATAGGCATTGACAGCACCATCATAGCAAGCACCGACAAGGCAACCATTGTAACTGGTAGTGCCATTCATGTAGATTTCAGCGCCGTCATAGATGTTGACAGTGGAAGCAACGCATTCAATGCCCAAATAGCTATCCTTGCCGGTGATCTTCGTCCCCGACTTCGCATTTAACTCGGCTCCACCACGAATCTTCACGGTAGAACCGTACGAATTGTTGTTGATGATGTTGATGTTTTCGGTATTGATCGTAATCTTCTGCGTACTTGCGCCTGATGTGCAGATTGCGCAATACGCCACAGTTCCGGCATCGATCGTACCATTCTTCAAGGTAATGAGATTTTCCTTGGAGCCGTCATTCTTGAAGTTAAGGAGATAGTCGTTGACAGAACCATCGTGCGTAATCGTGAACCCACCAAGATTGATCGTAAAACTCTTATCACCAATATAATAGAGTCCGTCATACCAAGAACCGGAATTGAGGGTGCGAGTATCTTCAGTAAATGTCACATTATCAACCAGCGTCACCGTCTCGCCATCCTGCGCCGCATCAATCGCCGCCTGAAGGGTCAGGTAGTAGGCGTCGCCGATCTTGGCGACAGGACCTTTCACCAAAACACCCTCTCCGGTTATTTCATAGGAGGCCGTACCCTCAAGGTTGATTGTACCCGTGAATGCGGACATGTCAGCGGCAATGACCAAAACCGGTTCGCCGACATAACCGGCAGAATTGATATTGATGGTGCCGGTGCCAGTGATCGAAGGTGCCGTGATGACACTTGCCACATCCATTTCAACAGTGCCGTTCTCCAGAACCCAAGGCGCGGAGTAAGTCAAGCTGGAATCCGCAAGCTCGAGCGTCCCGGCATGATAGTTGCCTTCGTCATTCCCATTGGACGTGGCGGTAGAGAGCAAGACGGAATTCGTCAGGACAAAGACGGAATCGGCATCACGCGTCATGAACGCACCAACCTTGGCATCAGTATCCTTAAGCGTAAATTCCGTTACCGAAGGAGCCGAATAGAACGTTATGCGAGAAGCGTCCAAAACAGAGTTTTCAAAGAAAATGTCGAACGATCCCTTATGACTACTTTTGGGTGAGTTGCCAAAAGAGTTGTTGCTACCGATTACCACATATGCATCTTTCACGGTAATGGCATTTTCCACATCCCAATTGCTCATCATGACTGCGCCGTGCGTAAAGAGCGAGATATCATCCTCGGTCAGCGATTCGCGAGCCGTGCGAGCATCAGTCAAAGAACCGAGTACAGTAGCCTTGTCACCATAGCCGCAACCCCAACGAGCTTTCTCCGTCATGGTGAGTGATGCACCCGGTTCAACCGTCCAATGCGATGACACATCGCTATAGGCATCACCATAGTCTTCAATAAGACCTAAGGTGTTGTCCCCACGGAAGGTCACACGCCCGAGCACAATACCATGTCCACTGACAGTGGAATTCTTGATAATCGCCCCATCAAGAAGCTTAAGCTGCCCCGACATCGGACAATTGATGCTTATCATCACCTCGCCACCGACGGAAAGTTTATCGTCGAAGGTCAATGTAGCGGCACCTGCAATCGTCAAAGACATGTTCTCGACTATGTATTCATTCTGAATCGTCGCATCGGCAAGAAGCGTAATCGTGTCTCCGCTCTTTGCCGAAGCAAGCGCATCATCGATCGTTGCGTACACCGTTTCGCCGATCTGAGCGACTTTCTTGTCGACAACAACATACTTGCCGTCAACATACTCCACTTCCTTGTCGGTCGCCTCGACCTCGACACCCATATCTGCAGGACCGGCGATGGTCGAACCGACTTCAAGAATGATAGAACCATTATTTGAAACGCTTGCATTAGAGGGAACGGTAAGCTCACCGCCGTCATACACTTCGATGGTACCGCTGTTATTGATGCCCTTATTGATGGTCAGCGCGCCGTTTTCGCCGTTGACGAAAAGCGTAGTATTAGCATCCAACTCGCTCACACCATAGCCGTGAACGTCCTCAATCGAAACGGTGGAGTCGTATACGTCAATGTATACACTGCTGCTTGACGAAGACTTCAGGTTCCCCTTGGCTGTAAGGGTAGAATTCCAAAGCGAGATGCTTACGTTGCCCTCGTTTGCGTAGGAACCGGTGTTGTCAATCCAAAGAGCGCCACATTCAATTTCCGCTCCGTTTTCCGCAAAGATGTTACCGGAAAGGATATTGAAATAATTCGCCTCGATCTTGCCGCCGTCAACGAAGACGGTCTTTCCCCTGCGGATAACGAATGCTTCACCGGTGGACTTGAGTGTACCGGTTTCATTGACGTAAATGTCGCCGCCCGCCCAGATCTGCGAACCCGAAAGCGTTCCATCAACAACAACATCAATATTGCTGCCGTAGTATCCGCCCCAGACAATCCTGTCCTCGAGCACAAACGTTACATTCTCACCGATGGTGAAACCGTAGTCGCCATATCCCTCACAGTCGATGATGAAGTCATAAGACGTACCGTTGTTATAGAATGCCGCTGTTACAGGAGCATCCGCACTAATTGTGAGATTTGCCTTGAGAATGATCTCAATGTCGGTAGGCATCAACTCGCGGGAGTCGGCCAACAATTTAATCTCCGTCGAACCATTTTCAACCGCATAGTCAATTGCATCAAGCACACTTGCAAACTTTTCATCGCCAACCTGGGCGACCTTGACTTTGGAAACGACTCCGCCGACAACCTCGTATCCGTCAGCCAAGGCTCCAGCAGCGTAGTGCGCCAGCGTTCCGCCAATGACCTTGCCATTTTCGTCGGTTGCCACATCAACACCGGCATATGAAGTCCATGTGGTGATTGAAGGGTGCGCCTTGATGTCGCTTGCTGTAAACGCATTGCCGTTGACGGTATTGTCACTTGTCGCGTTAATGATGGCGTGGCAGGTGCTTGCACCGCTCACCTCGATCCAGATGTGATCGGCACTGCCCATGAACGTATTGCCGTCAATATACACGGAGTAAGCGTTATCGCGCGTAGTATTCTGTCCAAACACGATACCGTTGTAGTTGGAATATAGCGTATTGCCGGTGATGGTGAACTCCGCTCCATCGGCAATAGACATGAATTTGACGGAATCGCTATTGGTCTGATAAGCTTCAGCAGAACCAAAGGTATTACCGGTAAGGACAGCTTTGGTGATGCAGGCCCAGCCAATAATGGGATTGGTACGATCCCCGGAGGTAACGATGCTGCAGTTCTCGACGGTCAGCTCAAGGGCTTGCTGCTCGGAACGGCCAAGCGAAACGAATCCGCCTCTGGAGTTGGTATAAGACGTATTCACAGGCGTAACGTTTGCCGTCACACCGGAAACCGTCAACTTTCCAGCAGTACCGGAATTGATCCAGGAGTTGCCGGTAAAGGTCAATCCGCTTACGGTCAACTCGTCGGCACCGTTGGCATTGATGCTTACGTTGTTAAGCGCAACCGTTCCGGTGATGGTCAGGTTCTTGTCGACCGTGACAGCCTCGTCAGAAACATCGGCGATTACAGTGACCGTCTGCCCGGCAGTGGCCGCTGTTACCGCCTCCTGAATCGTTGTATATTTGACGCCGTTGACGGATGCAACATAGTCGAGCACAACCTTTGACGTTTCCGTGAGCGTAACGTTTC
>JAFXEA010000278.1 GCA_017521065.1 Kiritimatiellia bacterium
GGAACGCAAAGACGGCTTCGCTGTTTTTGCTACTCAAAACATAACCAGAAACGCGGCGCTGTTTTCGTCAGTCTTCTTTAGCACAAGCTTTCCGCCGATTAGGCGTAGCGCTATCCGCGCCCTGTCGTTGCTGTAGTCATGGCGCCATGCCCAAATCTCCCTGCCAGGCGCAATGCCTTCGACCTTTACAACAATCTCCTTCTCTCCACTGCGGAAATCGGTGACAAGGAATCCCTGCCGGACATTGTCGGCCGTCTTCACGGCAAGAACCGTCACACCCTCCGTGCCCGCGGATTCGCAGATCACTGGCAGTTGGTTGACAAGTTCGCCGAACATCTGCAGACCGTGAAACACCTTGTATTTTCGCTTGCGCTCATCCATGAATCCCCACGCGCCGTTGTTCCTGCATCCATAATAATACGCCTGATCAAGCTTCGACGTCTGAAACTTGGAAAGCATCGTAAGGTTAAAGCACGACGAGTCTATCCCGTTGTGTGAGGCAGGACCACTCCACACGCGCTGCAGCGTTTCAGGATCGGCCGAACGCAATTCGTTCCACGAATACTCGCCAAAGAAATGCCATTCGTTGATGATAAGTTCGCAGTTCTTGAATCCGAAACTATCGCAAAGTTTACGTCCTGTCTCAATGGCGTTCAATATCACATCCTGATTGCCGGTGTAATGGTGCCATGATATGAAATCCGGTGCAACCCCTGCTTCTTTGCAGGCTTTGAGCAATGCGGTGAAATATCGGACGTTCATGCTGCAGAGCGCAGGTCCACCAACCTTGATATCGGGAAATTCACTCTTAAGCCGCTTGAGACACGTCACGTAAAACCTGACGAAAAGATCCATGCGCCTCTGCTCCCGAGCCTTGAAATCGGCGGCAATCTCCGTCGGATTAGAGCCGCGCCCCATATCGCCGTCAGGCAGGCACCACATATTGTTGCGCCCGTCCGGTTCATTCCAAATCTCCCAGTATTTTATACCCCAGTTGTGGCCATTCGCCCACCCTCTGTTGTAGTGGCGAATCGTGCCGGCGAAGATTTCAGCGAGCTTGTCGAAATCTTCAGGGATAAGCGTATTGAAGTGAATGTTGGGTCCTGAATGCTCGATTGACGTTCCAAGACGGAAGAAAATGTCGAGTCCCATCTCCTCGCGGGTACGCTTGAGCAGATAATCAGTAGGACCAAACACGTAGTTATTTGGATCTCTGGCGTCAAGATGCATCAGCGGAAAAATGTGAAAATAGTCGCAGACACGCTGGTTGGGGTTGATGAGCGACCAATCGTGCGTACGCGCGGCCTTGAACCCCATCGATCTGATGGCATCCATGCTCTCTTTCGGACATGAACATATCTGCGGACCGAATCCTGACGAGTGAAGCTCAGGACGAATCGTTCCGATTTCTTTATTGAAGTTCACCGACACGACGGCGGCAAGCATAAACAGCCCTGAAAGCATAATTCCTCTCCTTTAACTTTTACAGCTCACTTTATTTTTTATTTTCTCCGCACATCCGCAAAGCAGACTGTCCTACCATTCCGAGTAGCTCTTCCCGGGCGCGGTCCATCGCCGCCATCGTGCCCGTATCCGCGGCTTCGCGCACAACCGATTCAATCTTCTCCAGCTTTGCAGTATCGCCCTTGAACCGGTTGCGGAGCCACATTATTAGGCGCGCCTCCTCAAAGCCCATATCCGCCGCTATCTGCCGCCGAGAAGGCATCACTTCATCCTTGCCTAAATCTACATACAGCGAAGCGTAATCGTCGAAACGACCCGGATTGGTGAAATCGGACGAATCGAAATTGCTTCCCGCGCTTTGCGTCATATGCCAGAACGTCGATATTTCTCGGAACCCATCGCGCATATTCTCCCATGTGTCGCGTCGATAGCGCACCGGAGAAGTCTCTTTGGTGCTGATCGAATACGTCCACACCTCCTTGAAATTCTGCGCCGCGACGAGCGCCTTCGTTTTCGCGGTGGTTTTCGGACGATACAGCTCCATCACGTCATACACCTCGGCAAGACGTGGCATCGCCGTTTCTATCTCCTTGGAGGACAGAAACACGGGAAGCGGATCCGTCATCGTCAGATTTGCGGGATCATCTTCCTTGATCGTCTTCGCCGCATGATACGCACGCGCCATGTTGGACTTGAACGTAGGATCGTCAATGGCGCCGGAAGGCTCGTCAACCGGGTACCAGTATATGCGATCCTTTCCTATCCCGTAACGCTGTTTCACCCGGCTGGATATCTGCCGCACCATCGACTTCACACCTCTTTCCCACACGCCGTCACCCGGCTTCGAGCGACGTCCCTTCACATTCAACGGCGCATTCCATGGGTGATTGTACTCCAGTCCCATGTAAATCCAGAGCTTGATGCGCTCGCGCGGAATACCGGTGGCGCAGATCGCATCCAGATGACGATCAAGCGGGGAGAAGTCCCTGATGGCAAAACCGCCGTCCTTCGTCTCCCTCGGCACAATCCGGCTCGTGCCGACATATACCACGTTGTACCCGCGCTCAACCAAATATCCGACAACATTCCGCGCACCCTTGCCGTTCGCGAAAGTATTGCCGACATAATCGTATCCCGCCCGGTCGACCGCCACCTCGTCGAGGTCTGCATCCACCACCGTCACCTCCACCGGCACCTTCACATCCTGAAAACCCGGCATCGCCTTCTTCAAGGAAAGCGTGGCGCGGTACAATCCGGCCCGCATTCCGCAGGTATCGAGTTCCAGGTATATTGGTGCGGATTCCTTTGGCGCAAGCTGCAGAACACTCTTCAGGAGCAATGGAGCAACAGGGTCATACAGCATTTTGCCGGCACGGTTGGCAACGGGGAATCCGCGAGATACGGAGAATCTGGAGGAAATCCGAACACCGCCCGATTTTCCTGCAGCTTCGGATTTGGCTTTAGGTTTGTCGTCCACCACACTCAAATGCCCGAGAAACGCCTTGTCGCTCAGATTGGCTATGGCGAACATGTACATCGCCCGTGAGTTTCTCGCCGCCGTAATGCGGATCGCATCAAGAGGTTTTTCGCCACCATCGGGAGCAAACGAATTCCCCCATGGGCGGTGCGCCTGGAACATCAGAAGCCGCCGCCCTGAATGCGCTGCCGATACGACCGACATGTCAATGTCCGAAAGCATTTTCTCGACCACGGCGAAATCGGCATCGGTACCGGCGGATTTCGACGCTTTCTGCGATACGGCGTCGACGGCCCCATTCAGACCGGCAAGAAATTTCTCCGGGAGATCAATCGCCGCCGCCTTTGCACGAATGCCTGACACCCTCCTGTCGCAATATGCCTTGATGCCGCCATATACGACCCGTCCGAACGCTTCTATGTTGCTGAATGACACCCCGACAGCGGCCCAGGTCGAAAGGCCTCCGCACGTCTTGCCTGCACGGGTAAAGTTGACACCGAACACATCACCTGCAGCAAGCGGCTTGGAGAACACCTCTGCAAACGGCACTTTGAACACGACCTTGAATCCGGAATCGGTCTCCGTCACGAATGCGGAAGCGCCAGTGCGCCATCCGTCAACAGCCGCATCAGGGCCGGAGTTTTTGCGGGCGGCAAAAATCCCGGCGGCGTTCGCTGAATACTGGTAATACACTGTGCTCGAAAGCGATGGCCGCACAAAGAACTCCACTCCATCTCCCGCCCAGACACTTGACCTGCTCTTTGCAGCCTTCATCCCGTCCGGCACCGGACATTCTATCTCTGCGGAAAGGGAATCCCCGTCGATCTGCAATCTGGCGGTCGATGCAGCGGCTACGAACTTGTCGTCGGCCGCAACCATAAGGCCGAGTGCATCCCCTTCATGATCCAGCACGCGGAAGCGGCCGGTCTGCGCACATCCGTTCGCGTCAAGCACCAGAACGTCATCCGCAGCACAGCATACGGGCAACGCAAAAAGCGATGCAAGCAGAACCGACCTGATTGCATTTTCGATTTCTTTGGACATTTAGCCTACCTCACTATGATCGAATAGCCGGAATGGCGCACGTAGACACGTTCGCCACGGTTGCCGAACGATATGGCATCAACCTCAAAAGCGGCGTCCGCGGAATCGACCCGGGAAACCATCAGCGTATTACGCCCCGTACGCAAAAACCGCGACAGCACCCCTATCTCGGCAAAGCCGCCCGAAGGGACTGTGAACTCACGGAACGGAACATAGGACTCCGTGTAGTTGACGATCTGAACGCCATTGACACTGACGGCAAACACCGAGTCATCAGATACCGGAGTGGAGGCAATCCTGAGAATCTGGTTGCGGACATCTTCCGGCTCAAGATCGAACTCGATCGTCAACCCGCCTTCCGGTCCCACGACACAAGGCGCAGCTCTGAAGTCGGCATTCTGCGGATACGCATAGACCTCTCCGGCATTCCCTGCGAATTCGGCAGAGCTGCCGTTTTCAACTCCGATGCGAAAGACATCGGGCTTGGGGAAACCGAACACCGCCTTTACGTCCTTTTCCGACAGCGGATGCGGCCAGACCGCCGCCTCGTGGATCCACCCGCGGAAATACGACTTGTCATTATCATCCTTAGACCACCCGGTTGCACTTCTGCCGCTGGTGTGCCCGAGATGCAGTCCGCTCGACGTTCCCGGGGTCCCCGCTCCGCCCGAACCGAAATAATGGCGGCCCAGATTCTGGAAACCCCCACCTTCAACATGCACATACACATGGCAGTAGCTGTTGCTGACAACCACCGCCAGATCAATCCACTTGCCTTGAGCAAGCCTGTTTTCCGGTTCGCCGTCGAGCGTATCCGTAATCGAAACATTCGTCCGACCGCCGGAAACGCGCAAAGACAGATTGTCAGGATCGGCACCCAAGAGCGTAAGTCCCATGCCGCGAGAGTTGGTCCAGTCATATCCCAAGCCGAGCACCATCGCGGCGCAATTTGTCGGATTCTGGAAAGAGTCGATCTTGAAGCGCGTGAATACCGCATATCCGACCGTATTGCTGACGGGGAACACCGATGCAGACAAACATCCGCCCTTGCCGTATATTACGCCACTATCATTCGTATAGGAAGGCTGCGCGAAATAAACGCAGTTTCCGTCAGCCAAATCGACACCGCGATGAGGACATGCGACCGGAACTTCCGAAACCGTGAAATTGTCCGCAGATCCGCGCACGGTCCATTTGTGGGCGGATGCGTTGGGATACATCGTACGCATTACATCCCGGAACGCCTTCCCGTCATGGCGATACCAACGGTACGCCCCGGAAAAAGGATCGCCGGGAATCTGCGCGGCAGGCGGCACGTCGCCTTCCGCTACAAGAAGCGAGAGGCAGTCGATCTCCATCTTTCCGGCATTCGAATCCGTCCTTTTCACGCTAAGCGTATTCGCTCCGGACACGAAAGCCGAACCGGGAACCGTCACCCCCGCGCTCTGCCCGGCGACAACCTCGACATCCGCTGCGACCGTACGTCCATTCACCAGAAGATCAAACGTCCCCCCTGCGGAAAATGAAGTCGTCTTGAACTTGAACGTGCGGGCTTTCGCAACCAAAGCGGATGCAAGCTCAAAATTCACGCTCACGGTATCGTCGGCGGACGCAAGAGAGCCCTTCATATTCTTCCAGTCGTTTACATCCGTCAAATCCGCCGAGCCGCTGCCGGCGAACTCAAGCGACATGTCATTGGCGACGCCTATCCGCCATTCATCGCCGTCGGCGCAGCTGTCGCAGAACGCATTGAGCACCTCTTCGCGGGAAAGTGCGCGATCCCAAACCGCCACCTGCTGATACCAGCCGCGGAAACAAAATGAATCCGCCGAAACTACAGACGTCCCGACAGTGTTTCCGTTTATAGGTCCGCCGAGCGCAAGTTTGTAAAGTTCAGTCTGTCCTTTCATAAGAGCAACATCCGTGTCTCTCACAGCCTCATACCACGTACCGCTTTCGGTCTTGTAGTAAAGCCTGTTTTCGCGACCGTTGACAGTCAGCGCCATATCTACCCATTCGCCGGCCTTAAGCGTTTTAGAGGCGTCATTCTGCATATCTTTGAATTCATCGACATCAGTGCCGTGCAGGGCCTTGACATAAAGGTTGTTCTCCGGTCCGCAAAGCTGAAGATCCAATCCCGTCTGATTGCTGTATCCGTATCCAAGCTGAAGGAGATGAATCTTCCATGTCGCATTTTCCGCCGGGTCGATGCGCGACTCAAGCTTGAAGCGGAGCATTACCGTATAGGACGCCTTGTTGGTTGCGGCCACAGGCTGCGTGAGCGTAATGGAAGACGTGCTCGCTTTTGATTTATCCTCCGTTATATACGGCTGTATGAAGTGAACGACCGAGCGGTTTTTCAGGATTCTACCCGAATAAGGAGCAGGCACATCCATTGTCTCGACAGCGATGTTACTGCGCGCGCCTCCAACCGTGAAAGTATCGCCTGCCGGATTATTGGCAGCCCCCAAATAAAGCGCATTTGCAAATTCATAATTGTCGAGATATGAATTCAGCGCCTGCCGGGCTCCGCGGAAATAAAAAGCCGCATCGTCAAAGGCGTTGGCATTGCCGTTTGCGTCGGACGGCGGCTTAAGGGCGAATCTCGCCTCGTCAACCGCCGCATTCCTCGCCGCCTCCGCCGCCGTCAGATGGCGGTTGTAGAGACGCACCGACTTTATCCTGTAGAATTCGGTGCCGCATCCCACCGTGAAGCTGCCGGTTGAACTCGCGGCAGCGCTGTAGAACGAACTCTGAAGCGTCGCATAATCAGACCCGTCAACCGCAACGCTCCCGCCCAACGCTTTCGTTCTCAGCGAATACGTGTGGAAGCGGCGGATGAACTGAGTGTTGTTCCATTCGCAGCACCTTGTCGGAGCGCCCGCAAAATAACGCTTGCCGCCGTTGCCGTAGATACCGCCGACAAGCCCATACGAGCCGACCGCTCGCAGATACAGACTTATGCGCGGATTTGCGGCGACCGATCTGGCCGAGTTGTCGGCGCCGTCAAAATCCTCGCTTGCCGCGAAAACCACCTCAAGAGTAAGATTCGTCGTGCCGGCCTCATCCGCAAGGCAAGCCACGCCTTCGCCGGCAACGGATCCGAAGGCGTGATCGAACGTCATCACATCCGCACCAACGGTCAGACCAGAAGTCGGCAATGCAAGATCATGGCCATTGCCGGTGAGATCCTTCCACACCGTTGGCGAATCGGAATGCACCCCAACACCAGCATTGTCTATGGCGTCATAATGCAATACAAGACCGTCCGTAACATATGCACCAAATGCATAAGCCGAGACAATAAACGACATACCCGCCGCAATTAGTCGCCTGCCAATTGATTCTTTCATTGCCACGACATTATCCTTTCTTTCCCTCTTTATAAAAAACATCGTGTGGAATATATCATACACCTTTTTTTTTTTGTCAAGGTATTTTGATAATTATAAGCACCAACCATAACAGTTACGTTTCTCCCCACGAACTCGAGGCGCTTCCTGCGCTCGTGGCATTCGAGGCTTTGTGCGGGCGCATCGCGCCCCACAATTTGCTGCCGTCCCCAATGTCTTGTTCGGGCGCATTCCATGCGTCCGACCTACTGCCACCCAAAATGAGAATTCTCTTCGGAGCAATTCTCTTGAGCTACCTCAACAGAGAATTCTATTCGGAATATTCTCATCCTAGCATAAGATTACGGTTCGGATGAAATCTCAACCCGCTTACACCCTACGACAGGATCAACTGGATTTACAAGATTACTGCTCGGCTCGGGGATGCCCCGCCAGCCCCAAAAAAATTGGGGAACCTCCAAATTTCTCGTTCTATTGCGAAACGGAATGGAAAGTGGTATCATTAGGGGAAATTTTTATGATTTTACAGCACTGGATTCGAAAGAGATTCGCCCGGTTGCGGAAGAGACATAAAGCGAAATGAAAATCGTGATCATTGGGGCCGGTTTCACCGGCAGTCTGCTTGCAAAAGCGTTGATTGCCGAACGAAACAAGGTCATACTCATCGACAAAAGCCCTGAACGTGTGCGTTCTGCGGGGGATCAGCTCGATTGCACCGTAATCGAGGCGGACGGCACCGATCTTGACATCCTCGAAAAGGCGGGCATAGCTTCGGCCGACGCACTCGTCACCCTCACCGGCGACGATGAAATCAACATGATAACCTGTTCGCTTACGGATGCCATATATCCCGATGTGCTGAAGATTGCACGTGTCCGGAACTACGACTACTATACGCGTACGGTCGATATCGTCCGGAAAGGGAAGAACCGTCTGTCAGAAAATGGACGTCCCGTGTTCGGAATCGATCATATCATAAATCCCGATGTCGCGGTAGCAAGTTCGATATCCCGCGCAATGGAGATTGGGGCTGCGGGAAGCGCGACGGAAATCGAAGGCGGATACGAGATCATCGTCCTTCCGGTAGCGGAAGAGAGTCCCCTTTCCGGCAAAAAACTTCGCGAGCTTGCAGCGATTCCTGAATGGAAATATCTTGTGGCGTTTGTTGAATCGAACGGAGAAACTGAACTTCCATGCGGTGACACGGTTCTCAACACAGGCGATCACGTAGGAGTCCTTGTGCGCAATTCTGAGGTGCCGAAGCTTCTCCGGTTCGCCGGCGTGATATCAACTCCCATAAACAGGGTGGCGATATTCGGGGCCGACAACATCGGCGCATTGACCGTTGCTGCGCAGGAAGACAGGAAAAAGGCGTTCTGGCGCGCATTTCTCAAGTTGGGGAAGACCAAAAGCCGTGAACTGCTCGTAATTGACCGTGACGCGGAACTCTGCCGGAAACTCGCGGACAAGTTCCCAGATGCACGAATTCTCAACGGAGACATCACCGACGACGGTTTTCTGCTGAGCGAAGGCGTATGCGACTGCGATCTCATGGTGGCGGCATCGGGGAACTACGAGCGCAATCTGCTTACCGCCGCATACCTGAAGCTTCGCGGTGTCACGAAAGCCATCGCACTCACCTTGGATTCCGCATTCAGCGGCATTGCGGCAAAGCTGGGCGTTGATGTCACTGTACCGATGCGCGACGTGGTGATCGACACTATCATGAGCCACTTGCGGGGACGTAACATCAAGGCCGTACATTCGGTAGGCGCCCGCAAATTTGAGATCGTATCATGCGAAGTGTCTTCCAAGGGCGAAGTGGCCGGCAAAAAGCTTAGAGAGCTAGAGGAATTGAATGGTTCTCTGGTGCTCCTCATCCGCCAACCGGAATGCTCCAGCTATGAAATACCCAACGGAGGCACAGAGTTGCGCGAAGGAGCACTTGTCGTGCTCATAATGCCGTCCGGCGATTCAGAGATACTTGAAATGTTCGCAGGCAAACCGGAGATGACGGCATGACCTATACCGTGCTGCGCATCCTGACATACGTACTCGGAATCACCGGATCTTCGCTTCTTCTGCCGGTTGCAGTGGCGGCAATCGAGGGTGAGCGCCATATGCTGGCTCCGTTTCTGATTCCAATGGCCATTGCATGGGGACTTGCCGCCGTCTTTTGGCTGAAAGTACGCGAAAAGCCCAAGGTCATCGGAATCCAGGACGCCTTCAGCGTTGTGGGAATCCTTTGGATTGTAATCTGCCTCTTCGGAGCCATCCCGCTTTATTTCAGCGGAGCATTCCCCTCTTTCACGGACGCAATGTTCGAGAGCGTGAGCGGATTCACCACCACCGGTGCCACTGTTCTAGCAAATGTTGAGTCGCTACCGCGATCGGTGAACATCTGGCGGTGCGAAACGCATTGGCTTGGCGGTATGGGAGTGGTCGCGCTCGCAGTAGCAATGATTCCGCTTCTCGGCGCAGGTGGATTCAGGCTCATCAAAGCGGAAACCTCCGGTCCCGACAAAACCAAGCTGACCTCCAGCGTTGCGACCACCGCCAAGCTACTGTGGTTCTTCTACATCGGGATGACCATTGCCGCCACATTCCTGCTCTGGCGCTACGGAATGGATTATGTGGACGCGCTGTGCCATGCTTTTTCATCAATGGGAACGGGGGGCTTCTCTTCCCGCAACGGAAGCGTCGGTTCATTCGGTCTGCCTGCGGCAGAATGGACATGTACTCTGTTTATGCTTCTCGCCTCCGTAAATTTCATGCTCTACTGCCGCCTTCTCACAGGACATTTCTCGGAGGCATTCCGCAACTCCGAACTTCGTGCATTCCTCCTCATTGTTATTGCATCCTCACTCGCATTGTTCTGCATTGAAGGGAGATCGTTCCGCGACGCATGTTTTCAGGTTGCATCCATTCTGTCCACCACCGGATTTATGACAGGAGACTACACCACATATCTCCCGGCGAGCCAGATTGTCCTTGCAGCGCTCTTCCTTGTCGGCGGATGTTCAGGATCGGCCGCTGGCGGCGTCAAGATAATCCGCTGGACAGTTCTCGCAAAACAGTTTGTAAACGAAATGCACAGGTTGATTCATCCATACGGAGTCTTCTCGCTGCGCATCAACGGTGCTCCGGTCCGAGATGGGGTCGTTTCGACAGTTTCGGCGTTTATCTTCGCCTACATCGCGCTGATAATGATTTCTGCGATAGCTGGCGCAGCCGCAGGATTGGACCTCGTCACAGCAATTTCTGGAGCGTTCAGCATGGTCGGAAACGTCGGTCCGGCATTCGGGGAACTCGGTCCGACATCCAACTACGGATTCATCCCTTCCCCGCTGAAATGGTGGTATATGATCGCAATGCTCGCAGGACGACTGGAAATCTACACGCTTCTTCTACTCTTCGGGAACATGGTGCGCAAACACCCTCGCTCATGAATCCAACGCGAATTGAACCTTGCCCTCAATTACGCCAGACAACGCGTACATCGGCGGCACATCCTTCAAATCATTTCTTCTGCATTACGCTCTGTTCACATGTCAGCCCTGATGCGCGATCACGGCAGACAACACGGTAGCTGCCGTCCGGATCGTTTAGGTTCGTGCGCACCTTGAGCGTACATACGCCGTCCACCGCGCAGGCATATCCTGCGCCATCAAGCTCAACGCCCTTCGCATCATACACACGCACCTCGACCGGAAGACGCGCCGGGACAGGTCTGCCCGATGCATCCTTTACTGAGAGCCTCAAGGTCATTTCGCCACCACGCATAACATATGGAGACTTTCTGATCGACCACCACGCCTTGCGTTCGGTGGGCTGCACCTCAAGCTCAACCTTTTCGATCTTCCGTTCAAGAAACACCAACAACCGACCATCATTGGTCTCGAACGAAAGCGGTACCTCGACAGTTCCGTCGGCGTTGCGAGTGAACTTTACTTCGCCGCCGCGAGAAAGTTCATAGACAGCCCCCACCTTCTTCTTCAATCCGGAAACGGAGACCGTCCCGGAGAACGGAAGACCTTTCTCCATCGTCAATCCCCACTGTCCCACATAGTCTCCGAAGGTGCGCTTGTCATTGACAGCAACAACATACGGCGTATCCTTCCATGCACGGGAATAAACGACGATCTCGCCGCTTGAGCTGTCTGCCTTGGGACGGTAGCCATACTTTTCGGAAAGCGTCTTGCGGAGATTGTCGGCGCTGTCGAGCATCTCCTTCTTGTTGTTTTCCGTTATCCTGCGCGCGACGGTGTTCACGCGGGTCTGGGTGTTTGCATCGACATCCTCGGTATGGTCCGACTTCGGCGGCCTCTTGTACGCCATGATCGGCACCGTAATGTCGGCCTTGAGTCCGGACATAAGCTTTTCATCGCCCACAAGAATGCCGCCGGCCTTCTGGAACGCCCGTATGCGTTCCACCACCGGAGCGGAAAGGAACAGGCACTGCGGCGCGTACAGTATCTTCGTTCCCTCAAGTCCGTCACGCATGATCGTCTCTTCATACACAACACGCGGATCAAGCCTCGCCCTCTGCAAGAACGTAATCGCGGGCGACAGCCATCCCCACGACGCAGGGCCTCCGAACACCGTGGACGTAAAGCTCTCAAGCACCGCCACTTCGGGCTGTTCACGTCCAAGCCCCTTCAACGTCGGCCCGAGCGGAGCCACAACCCCCGTGAGAAGTTCGCGCAGACGCTTTGCAGCTTCTGGAGAGGTATAGGTATATCCGGTTTCCGAACCGGTTTCACATATCGTTCCCCATCCGTGGAACATCACACCTTTCACAGGCTTTGCGAGCATCGACCAAAGAGCTTCCTGGAGCGCGTCAGCAGGAATGGTAGGGAAGCCGGCTTTGGGTCGGCGCTTCACCCAATCCGGAACCGGTGCGACAACCACGTTGGTGGGAGCGATGTTCACGCGATAGCAGATGAGCTGCGTCATGATCATCGGATGCTGACCGGGTCTGCCGTCCGCCATCGCAATTATCTCTTCAGCGGGGCCTGCCACGTTCATGGGCTCCGGCTGGGCGTACACCCACTGGTTAAGCGCATCGATGTCGCCACCCGCACCCCATTTCGGAGGACAGCGCACCGCCGGATCCCAGAAGGAGAAAAACGGACGCTTTCGCTGCATTTCGCTTCCGTCGCCGTAGCGGCCTGCCACCTTGCGGTACTCGTCTGCAATCGCGCTCTGATAGGCAGGCCATCCGTCTCCGCCGCCCCAGAACCAACTGTAATATGAAAGGAGCGGGTCATCTGCAGGGACTACGCCGTCAGGATAGCGCTTCTGAAGCTTTTGTGGCCCGGTGCGCCAATGAAGCGTTTTGCCGACCGCTTCAGCCGGAACATCCTTCCCCGTATCCTTCTTGTAGCGGAGGTGCTCCGTACGGAACGACGGGAACACATGGTCGCGCATTTCCGATATTGTAAGCACACCCTGAAACGCGGGATGCGTCCCGAAATTCTCAGCCTCGGTAGATGCGAGCTTGCGCATGTGTGCAATCATTTCAGGATGCCCGACCTCCGGCTGTTCCTTCTCGTGTGCGGTCTTCGGCTTGTCACCGTCACGGAGACAGCGAAGGTATTTCCCCTTGTCGCCCTGCGGATACCGTACACGCATTGAACGCAAGGTTCGCATACCGGATGAAAGCGCACTGTCCAGCACATCATTGATCACCCGTGCGCTCTCCGGATCGCATTCGGGACACTCCAGTCCGAAATAACGCAAAACGTGGGTAAACCCGAAATCACGCACCACCAGATCAGAGCCGGAGCTGCCCCACATGACGGTTGGCATGCGCTCCGCAAATGTCTCCCCTATCGATACCTCAACTTTCTTTGCAAAACGCACTTCGCCCTTTTTCTGGGAACGTCCGGCGAACGTAACCGTTACCTGATATTTCCCGGGTTTCAGGCGAGTCTCGACGGGCATCTCCAGCTCAGTCACAGAACCGATTGCGATTTTCGGTACGTTCTTTTCGACCTTTGCGCTCAGGACCCCGATGGCAGGGCCTTCACTTTCCGCTGAAATCGTCACATGCGACACATCTTCATCGCCACAGTATATAGCGTCCAACTTGAATGTCGCATTCTCCTCGCACCGCTCGAACGCAGTGCGTCCGTTCGGCCTCACCGCAAACGCTTCACGAGGAATCGGCTTTACGGATACTTTCCGGATATAGCCGTTGAACGGATTGTACGTGTCGCATATGCGGTCTCCGATCATCGGCCGTCTCGCATTGTCGTGCACCACAACACCTGGCTTTTCAAGGAAGCATGTTTTTGTCTGCCCATCGAGATTCCACCGCACACGGCCAAGACCATCATATACAATCGATAGTTTCATCCTTTTCCCTTGCTCGGGAAGAAAATTCGGACCGGACACCTGACACATGCAATCACCCATTCCGACATAGAGTTTCGCGTTCCAGCGCTTCGCATATTCATAGAACATCACCTGCATGCCTTTGTTGCGGCACTTAGGAGCGTAATTGACGCCCATCGAATCCCATATCATGTGCGCACGTGAAAGTTTCTTGGAGGCTGCGATGTCGGCATCGTCCTTCCAGTCTATCAGCGGCTCGAACTCCGCCTCAAACTCGAATGCCTCCGGCAGAACGGCATCAGGAAATTCCACACCTGAAGGATATCCTGATGATTTCGACATCTGCTGTGGGGACAGACCCTTTGCGCTTACAACGGCGCACTTGCGCGGCTTACCGCCAGACGGAACACCCTTGGTGAAATCCCATTCATATGCCTTGCCTTTAAAATCAGATCCCTGGGAAGGGGCTGCATACACC